>NZ_JBQILM010000014.1:0-3082 GCF_056797215.1 Evtepia sp. | reverse complement strand
CCTCCCGCTGGGGAGGAAATCATACTTTTGAAGATGGGGGAAATGGTCCTCAAGGGCCTGAACCGCCGGGGGTTTGAGGAGCGGATGATGGGCAACGCCCGCCGCCGGCTCCAAGCCTATGGCCAGTTCCGCATTTACTCCCGCCAGTCCATCACCTATGTGGAGCCGAAAACGGCGGACTGCGACATGGACGGGGCCTTTGAGGCCATGAGCCGCCTCTTCGGGGTGGTGGGCCTCTCCCGGGCCAAGGCCTGCGAGAAGGACGCCGGGGCCATTGTGGAGACCGCCAAGACCTATTTGAAGGAGGAGCTCAGCGCCGCCAAGACCTTCAAGGTGGAGTCCAAGCGCTCGGATAAGAGCTTTCCCATGTCCTCCATCCAGCTGAGCCAGTACGTGGGGGGGGAGCTGGACGACGCCTTCCCCAACCTCACCGCCCACATGCACCACCCGGAGGTGACGGTCCATGTGGAGGTTCGGGACTATGCCGCTTACGTCCACGCCGACCCCATCCCCGGGGCGGGTGGGCTGCCAGTGGGCATGGGAGGCCGGGGGGTGTCCCTGCTCTCCGGGGGCATCGACAGCCCTGTGGCCTCCTGGATGATGGCCAAACGGGGGGTGTCCCTGGAAATGGTCCATTTTTTCAGCTACCCCTATACCTCCCCGGAGGCCAAGGAGAAGGTGCTCACCCTGGCAAAACTGCTGACCCCCTGGTGTGGGCGGCTGACGGTCCATGTGGTGCCCTTTACGGAAATCCAGGAGACCCTGCGCCGGAGCTGCCCGGAGGAGCTATTCACCCTGCTGATGCGCCGCTTCATGATGCGCATTTCCCAGGAGGTGGCGGAGCGTATCGGGGCCAAGGGCCTTATCACCGGGGAATCCCTGGGACAGGTGGCCAGCCAGACCATGGAGGCGATGGCCGTCACGGGGGCGGCCACCACCCTGCCGGTGTTCCGGCCCCTGGTGGGGATGGACAAGGAGGAGATTGTGCGCCTGTCCCGGCGCATCGGCACCTTTGACACCTCCATCCTCCCCTACGAGGACTGCTGTACCGTCTTTACCCCCCGTCATCCCAAGACCCGCCCCTCCTTGGAGGAAATCCAGGCGGCGGAGGCGGCCTTGGATATTCCCGCCCTGATGAAACAGGCTGTGGACGGAATCGAAAGGATCGTGATGGAACCATGAGCCATACCGCTGAGCTGATTGCCGTAGGGACGGAGCTGCTGTTGGGGGACATCGCCAACACCAACGCCCAGATGCTCTCCCAGGGGCTGTCCCAGCTGGGGATCAACGTCTATTACCACACCGTGGTGGGGGATAACCCCCGCCGCCTGCGCCAGGCGGTGGAAATCGCCAAGGGCCGGGCGGATATCCTCATCACCACCGGCGGCCTGGGGCCCACCTATGACGACCTCACCAAGCTGGTGCTGGCGGAGTGCTTCGGCAAGGAGCTGCTCCACCACGCCCCCTCGGCGGAGCGCATCCGGGCCCGTTTCGCCGCCATGGGCCACGAGATGACAGAGAACAACCTACAGCAGGCCATGCTGCCGGAGGGCTGTACTGTCCTGGACAACGACTGGGGCACCGCCCCCGGGGCGGCCTTTTTTGCGGAGGGCACCCACGTAATCCTCCTGCCCGGGCCCCCCATGGAGTGCGAGAACATGTTCCGCCACCGGGCCTTGCCCTACCTGGAAGCCCTGTCCCAGGGGGTGATCGCCTCCCGGACGGTCAAGACCTTTGGCATTGGGGAGTCCGCGGCGGAGGCCCTTTTGCGGCCCCTGATGAACCGCCTGGAAAACCCCACCCTGGCCCCCTATGCCAAGCCCACAGGGACAGAGCTGCGCATCACCGCCCGGGCGGCCACCCAGGCGGAGGCCATGGCCATGATTGCCCCGGTGGAGGAGGAGGTAAAAGCCATCCTGGGGGACAAGGTGATTGGGGTGGATGTGAGCTCCATCCAAGAGGTCTGCCTTGCCCTGCTCCGGGAGCGGGGCCTCACCCTGGGCACTGCCGAGTCCTGCACCGGCGGGATGATGGCCAGCCTGATGACAGACCTGCCTGGGGCGTCCCAGGTGTTCCGGGGGGGCGTGGTGAGCTACCATGAGGAAGTGAAGGCCCAGGTGCTGGGGGTGCCGGATGAAATGCTGGCAGAGTATGGCGCGGTGTCCCCCCAGGTGGCCGAGGCCATGGCCCGGGGGGCCAAAAAGCTGCTGGGCTGCGACTTGGCGGTGTCCGCCACCGGCGTGGCAGGCCCGGACCCCGACAGCCGGGGGAACCCGGTGGGCCTGGTGTACCTGGGTCTGGCCTGGGAGGGGCAGTGCATCGTGCGGGAGTTCCGCGCCGGGAACGTGGCCCGGGAGCGGGTGCGGCGGATGAGCGCCCAGCGGGGGCTGGACCTGGTGCGGCGGCATTTGACGGGCTTGCTGTAAATAAAAATAAGACTGCCCCAGGCTGTGCGGAGAGCACAACCTGGGGCAGTCTGCTATGTGCAAGGCCTAGTAGTCCCACTGTTCCCGGGCTTTTTCAAACAGCATGTCTAAGGATTCCCGGTTTTCCGCCACCAGCTGCTTGATTTGCTCCGGTGCGTCTTCCTCTGGCATTCCGTCTGCTGTGAGCATCACCCCTTGACCCATGCCATTCGCGTCAGAGACAAACGCGCCATAGGTGGTTTCCTTGAAAATCCCCGGCCAAATGATCAATGCACAATCGCCACCTTCATAGGGTTGAATCCCCAAGTTTCCCGTAAAGCTCAAATAATCCGGTATCTTTACATTATACGTATAGCCGTCCTTTTCATCAATGACATAGGTTTGATAGGAATAGAGTTCTCGCATTCCTTCGGTAAACCCATGGTATCTATTCCACACAAGAAACAGCCAAACCAGGTTATAGAGGACAAACAGACCGACAATGACCAGCAGGACGGTCTTTAGCTTTCTATGTTTTTTCATAATTCTATCACCCTCCACCCACGATTTTTGATTCCTTCATCGTGGGTTACAATTACAACGGTTTTTCCCTTCTGGTGGAAATCCTCTAAAATGGAGAGGACTCGCTCAGCATTTTTCCGGTCCAGTGACCCGGT
>NZ_JBQILM010000013.1:39642-48613 GCF_056797215.1 Evtepia sp. | reverse complement strand
GAACTAAAGCAAGAGGGATTCTCCGTTCCCCTGGACGCCATCAGCGACGAGGAATGCGCCGCCATACTGGCGGAACTCCTGGGCTGACGCCCCCCCATTTGATATGAGATGAGGAATGCCCCTGTGGAAGCTATCATTGAACTGAAACATCTGACCCATATCTACAGCCCCAACACCCCCTTTCAGCAGACAGCCCTGGATAACATCGACCTCAGCGTCTACCAGGGGGAGTGTTTGGGGATCATTGGCCGTACCGGTTCTGGCAAATCCACCCTTATCCAGCACCTCAACGGCTTAATCAAGCCCACCCAAGGGCAGGTCCTTTTCCAGGGGCAGGATATTTGGCACAACAAGGCCCTCACCCACAGCATCCGCTTCCAGGTTGGGCTGGTGTTCCAGTACCCGGAATACCAGCTTTTTGAGGAAACCGTCTACCGGGACATCGCCTACGGCCCCAGGAATATGAAGTTGGAGGAGGCAGAGGTAGACCGGCGGGTTCGGGCCGCCGCGGAGTTTGCAAAGCTCCCCACCTCCGTGCTGGAACGCTCCCCCTTCGCCCTCTCTGGTGGGCAGAAGCGCCGGGTGGCCATTGCCGGGGTCATTGCCATGGAGCCCAAGGTCCTGGTCCTGGACGAGCCCACTGCTGGGCTGGACCCCATCGGCGCCCAGGAGATTTTAGAGAATATTGAGTCCTACCGCAAGGCCCAACATGCCACCATCATTCTGGTGAGCCACTCCATGGAGGATGTGGCCCACTACGCCCACCGCTTGGCCGTGGTCAGCTTTGGGAAGCTCCCCTATGTGGGCACCCCACAAGAGGTCTTTTCCCACGGGCCACAGTTGGAGGCATTGGGGCTTTCGGTCCCTGCCATGAACCGGGTGTTCTCTAGAGCCCGTGCCTTGGGTGCTCAGCTGCCCCCCCACGTCTATACAGTAGAACAGGCCAAAACTGCCTTCCTAGAGGCTTATCGGAACAAGGAGGGCATATAAATGGCATTGAAAGATATCACCCTGGGGCAATACTTCCCAGGAAACTCCATCCTCCACCGGCTGGACCCCCGGACGAAACTTCTGTTCACCCTGCTTTTTATCGTCTCCATCTTCCTGTGTAAATTTGTGGTCTCCTATGGGCTGCTGGTGGTGCTGGTGCTGCTCCTGATCGCCGTCTCCCGCATCCAAGGCAAGGCTTTCCTCAAGGGTCTGAAGCCTGTACTGTTCATCGTGGCCTTCACCGCCATCTTGAACCTGTTTTATACCTCCGGTACGGTGCTGTGGCAGTTTGGCATTTTCAAAATCACCCAGGAGGGCATTTGGAAGGCCATCTTCATGATGCTGCGTATCCTCCTGCTCATCGCCTGTACCCTGCTCTTGACTTACACCACCTCCCCCATCCTTCTCACCGACGGCCTGGAACGGCTGCTGCGGCCCTTGAAGAAGGTTGGCTTTCCCGTTCATGAGCTCTCCATGATGATGAGCATCGCCCTGCGCTTCATCCCCACCCTCATCCAGGAGACGGACAAGATCATCTCCGCCCAGAAGGCCCGGGGGGCAGATTTCGACTCCGGGAACCTTATCCAAAAAGCCAAAGCGCTGATTCCCATTCTGGTGCCCCTATTCATCTCCTCCTTCCGCCGGGCAGAGGAGTTGGCCACCGCTATGGAATGCCGTTGCTACCACGGAGACGAGGGACGCACCTCCCTGCGCCAGCTCTCCTTCCACAGCCGGGACGTCATCTTTTTGATCTTCAGCATTCTGATCTGCGCCGCAGTCTGTGTGCTGCGCTATTTCGGCCTGTAAGGAGGCACTATGCGGAACATTGCTCTCACCCTCATGTACGATGGTACGAACTATCATGGCTGGCAGGTTCAAAAGCGGGATGTCACCGTGGCGGAAACCCTGGAAAAGGCCCTGGCGGCGGTGCTGGGCCACCCAGTGAAGTGTACCGGTGCCGGGCGGACCGATGCCGGGGTTCACGCGGAGGTCTACGTTGCCAACTTCCGGACGGCCTCCTCCATCCCCTGTGACCGGCTCCCCCTGGCAGTCAATTCCCGCCTGCCAGGAGACATTGTGGTCACCAAGGCCACCCAAGTCCCGGAGGACTTTAACGCCATTGGAAGCTGTATTCAAAAGGAATACACCTACCGCATCTACAATTCCCGCATCCGCAACGCCTTCCTGGTGAACCGGGTGTGGTTTTATCCCAAGAAATTGAACGCAGATGTGATGCAGGCGGCAGCCAGCCATTTCGTTGGCACCCACGACTTCGCCTGTGTCCGCTCTGTGGGTACCGAGACGAAAACCACCGTGCGTACCGTCCACTATTTTGAGATCACCCAGGAGGGGCCTATGATCTCCTGCCGGGTGTGCGCCGACGGCTTTCTCTACAACATGGTCCGGGCCATGGTGGGCACCTGTGTTTACGCCTCTGAGGGGAAGCTCTCCCCTGAGGATATCCCCGCTCTTTTGGCAGGGAAAAACCGCACCGCCGCCGGTCCCACCGCACCGCCCCAAGGCTTGTACATGACAAAACTTTGGTATCCCATCCCAGGGCTACCTTGATGCTTCGCTTCTCACCTGTATGGAGGTCATCATGCGCAAATTGCTCACCTTACAACGTACCCTCACCCGCAAACAGCGCGTGATCCTTTTGCTTGCGGTCGCCGCTATTGTGTTGGTGCTGCTCTTCGCCGCAGTCTTTGGGGATCGTATCTCCTTTGCCCTGCGGCAGTTGACCCGCACCCAGGCAGAGGATTTCCCCCACAACGCCCAATCCAACAGCCTCTTTCTGGGGCTGGGCAACAATTTGCTCATCAGTACATCCTCCCAAATCCAAGTCTATTCCCCTTCCGGTTCTGCTAAACTGAAAGAAACGGTCTCCATGAACGCCCCCGCCATGAATGCCGCTGGCAACTATGCCGTGGTTTACGACGTGGGGGGGCAGCAGTTGGCGGTGGTGAAGGATGATGTCCTGGTCCACTCCCTGGAACTGCCCACAGAGGAGGCCATCCTCTGTGCCACCATCAACAGTTCTGGTTGGGTTGCAGTTACCAGCAAGGTCAGCGGCTACAAGGGTGTGGTCACGGTCTATGATACCTCCATGGATGCTGTGCAGTCTATCCGGCTCTCTAGCCGCTACATCTCCGACGCCGTGGTGACCCCGGACTGCCGGGGGGTCTATCTCATTTCCCCTGGCCAACTAAATGGCGGGTTTGAAAACACCCTACTCTACTACACCTTCTCCTCCCGGGATTACGCCACCCGAGAGGTCTCCCTAGGCTCCAATGTGGTGCTGTCCATCCTCAGCGACGGAAAGTGTTGGATCTTAGGAGACCAAAGCCTCATGATTCTGGATTCCAGTGGGGTTATGGAGGACTCCTATGACTACTCCTCCCAATACTTAAAGATGGGCACCCTCCAAGGCAGCGGCTTTGCCACCCTCTTCCTCTCCCGTTCCGCCTCTGGCAGCTCTGGAACCCTTGTCACTGTGGACAGCCACGGGGACGAGATTGGGAGGCTCTATATCCAAGGCCAGGCCTTGGCTCTGGCCGCCCGCGGCCAGGATATCGCCCTTCTCACCACTGGGGATGTCTACACCACCACCCGAAAGCTGGAAAACTACCGTACCCTGGCCAATCAGATGGGTATTCGCAACCTGGCCATCTATCAAGACGGCGGTGTCGCACTAATCGGCAGTACATCGGTGAGCCTCTACTACCCCTCCGGCTCCCGGATGGACAATGAGGAGGACACATGACCATGACCCTTTCCCTGCTCCTGGACCTGGCCGTCCTCATTATCCTGTTGTATTGTGTCATCACCGGCGTGCGGCGGGGCTTCGTCCTCACCCTCTGTTCCCTGATTGCCGTGCTGGTAGCTCTGTCTGGTGGATGGTATCTCTCCACCCACTACGCCTACCTCCTTCAGGAAAAGCTAGAACCTGTCCTGGTGGAAAAACTATTGTCCACCCAGGAAAGCGGCCAAGCCGGCAGCAACCAGGACACTGCCTCCCTTTTAGAAAACTATCCCCAGTCTATCCAGGAGCGCCTGTCCAGTCAGGTGGAGAATTTCCAGGTGGCCACCGCCCAAGAGATTGCCGCCTCTCTGGCCTCCCTGCTGTCCCAATCCATCTGCTTCCTGCTGGGCTTTGCATGTATCCTTTTGCTATGGAATATCCTCTCCCATGCCCTGAACCTGGTGGCAAAGCTACCAGTGCTGCGGCAGCTCAACCACATGCTGGGCGGGATAGCAGGCCTGCTCAAGGGCATCCTGATTCTACTGGTGGCCCGTTGGGCCCTGTATGACCTTCTGGGATGGATTCCCGCTGACGTGGTGCAGGAGAGCTACTTTCTCCCTTTGCTCACAGTCCCGCCCTTCTTCTCCCTCTTTTAACCCATTCATTCACATCCAATTCACAAAGCCGTGATATGATGCTTCACAATGCTTTTCTCCCCCAGCAAGTCAATATTCATCAGAATTTCTGATTCCTCAAGGAGTGATCGCCTATGCAGCCAACTCTGTGCAGCCGATGCAAAAAAAATGTGGCCGTGATCTTTATCACTCGGCTGGATAACAACGGCCAGAGCAGCCGAAACGAGGGGCTTTGCCTCAAATGTGCCAGGGAATTGAACATCCGCCCTGTCACAGATATGATCGAAAAGATGGGTCTGAGCGATGAGGACTTAGAGGGCCTCACCACCGAGATGATGTCTGCCTTTGACGGCGCGGAAAGCTTGGAGGGCCTTGTAAACAACCTCTCCAACGCCATGGACCCCAACAGTAGCGACGAAGACGACGAGGAGGAAGAGGGCCGCACTGCCACCTTCCCTTTCCTCAACAAGCTCATCGGCAACATGGGCACCAGCGGCGAGGCGGAGAAGGGGGACAACACCCCGGCAGAGCAACCGCCTCAGAATGGGGATTCCTCCCGTTCCTCCCGCGGGGAAAAGAGCGAGCGCAAGGCCCGCGCCAAGCGCAAGTTTTTGGAAAACCACTGTATCTCCCTCACCCGCAAAGCCGCCGAGGGCAAATTGGACCCCATGATCGGCCGGGAACAGGAGTTGGAGCGGGTCATCCAAATCTTGAACCGCCGCCAGAAAAACAACCCCTGCCTCATCGGTGAGCCCGGTGTGGGCAAGACTGCCATCGCTGAGGGCTTGGCTGCCAAAATCCACCAGGGCGACGTACCCTATAAGCTCAAGGACAAGGAGGTCTATCTGCTGGATTTGACCTCCCTGGTGGCCGGGACCCAGTTCCGTGGCCAGTTTGAGAGCCGGATGAAGGGCCTTATTGAGGAGGTCAAAAAACTGGGCAACATCATCCTGGTCATTGACGAGGTCCACAACCTGGTGGGGGCCGGGGATGCCGAGGGCTCCATGAATGCCGCCAACATCCTCAAGCCCGCCCTCTCCCGTGGGGAAATCCAGGTTATCGGCGCCACCACCTTGGTGGAGTACCGGAAATATATCGAAAAGGACTCCGCTTTGGAGCGGCGGTTCCAGCCAGTGATGGTCAACGAGCCCTCCATTGAGGACTCTGTTGCCATCATCAAGGGCGTGGCTCCCTACTATGAGGAGTTCCACCATGTACGCATCACCCCCGACATCGCCCGCCTGGCGGTGCTGATGTCGGAACGCTATATCACCGACCGCTTCCTGCCGGACAAGGCCATTGACCTTATCGACGAGGCCTGCTCTGACGTGAACCTGAAAAATAAAACCCTGGCCCGTTCCCAGGAGGTCCAGAAGGACCTGGACGACATCGCCGTAGAGCGGGAGGTCATGGTGGCCGACGCCAGTGAACAGGCCTATGAACGCCTGGCAGAGCTGCGCAGCAAGGAGCTCCAGCTCCTTCAGGAAAAGAAGGCCCTGGAAGAACAGGAAGCTCCCACCCTCACCCTGGAGAGCTTGGCCCGTGTGGTGGAGTTGTGGACCAAGATTCCTGCCAGCACCATCCAGGAGCAGGAATATGAGCGCTTGGCCAAGCTGGAAGAGCGGCTGAAGGATGCCATCATTGGCCAGGATGAGGCCATCACCGCTGTGGCGTCTGCCATCCGCCGAAACCGGGTTGGGGTGTCCTCTAAGCGCAAACCCGTGTCCTTTATCTTCGTGGGCTCCACTGGTGTGGGCAAAACCGAACTGGTCAAACGCCTGGCAGAGGACTTGTTCCACGCTCCGGAATCCCTCATCCGCCTAGACATGTCCGAGTTTATGGAGAAGCACAGCGTCTCCCGAATCATCGGCTCTCCCCCAGGCTATGTGGGCTACGATGAGGCGGGGCAGTTGACGGAAAAAATCCGCCGCAAGCCCTACGCCGTCATCCTCTTTGACGAGATCGAAAAGGCCCATCCAGATGTATTGAATATCCTCCTGCAAATCCTGGACGACGGGCACATCACCGATGCCCAAGGCCGGGTGGTAAACTTTGAGAATACCGTCATCGTCATGACCTCCAACGCTGGCAGCGACAGCAGTTCCGGCCCTCTGGGCTTTGGCAAGACCACCAACGAACAGAGCAAGGAAAAAGCCATGAAAGCCCTGCGGCAATTCCTACGTCCGGAGTTCATCAACCGGGTGGACGAAGTGGTCACCTTCAACCAGCTCTCCGAGGAAAACTTCCGTGCCATTGCCCAGATCATGTTGGTGGAGCTGCAAGGCGTCCTCCAAGATAAGGGTCTGACCTTCCAATGGGAGGACAGCGTATTGGAACAGCTGGTGAAGGACTCTTACTCTGCTGCCCAGGGCGCCAGAAACCTTCGGCGAACCATCCAGAAGCAGCTAGAAGACCCCATCGCCACCAAGATCATCGACAGCTATCTCCACCCTGTCACCGCACTGAAAGCAGTGGTGGAAGATGGGAAAATCAACATTCTGGCGCTTTGAGC
Source organism: Evtepia sp. (assembly GCF_056797215.1). Taxonomy (NCBI): domain Bacteria; kingdom Bacillati; phylum Bacillota; class Clostridia; order Eubacteriales; genus Evtepia; species Evtepia sp. Next base: position 41,733 of record NZ_JBQILM010000013.1, on the reverse strand, counting down.
TTTGATTTGAAAAAGGAGGGAACCCTATGACTGAAACCCGTGAACAAGAAGAATTGATCAACGGCATGCTTGTGGCCATGTCCCCGAGCCCATCTACCAACCATAATCGTGTGGCTTTTAACATTGCACGGTTATTTGCATCACTTTTGGAAGGTCAGTCCTGTGAAGTTTTCTCCGATGGATTAGACCTTTACCTAGATGACGACAACCGTTTCATCCCAGACATGATGGTGGTGTGTGACCCCAAGAAGGTGCATAACAACGGCATCCACGGGGCCCCTGACCTGGTGGTAGAGGTTCTCTCCCCTTCCACCGCCACCAACGACAAGGGAAAAAAGAAAGACGCCTACGAGCGCGCAGGCGTTTCAGAGTATTGGATTGTCAGTCCCACCGATAAGTTCATCGACGTCTTTCGCTTGGAAAACGGCAGCTTGCGATATGACAGAACCTATGCCCAATTCCCGGATTGGGCAGAAGGGGAACGGGACACCACCATAAAATTCAGGCACTTGGATATCCCCATTGCATCCATCTTTGCCCGTGTTCCCTAAGCGGCAAACACGATACACATAGGAAAAGAGGTCGAGGATACATCCCCGACCTCTTTTTATGTTGGAAATACTTCAAACAGCAAAGGATTCTGTTTTCCTGCTTTGCCTATTCCGGCCTCAACGCTTCGTCCCCACCGAAAACAGGGCCAGGGTTCCCTTGCCACTGTGGGAACCAATCACCGGGCCCACATAGCCGATGGTCACGGTGGGTACATGGCAGGCCTCCCGGACCATAGCGGCCAAGGTCTCCGCCTCTTCCAGACAGTCCCCATGGCTGATGTATACATGCTGGCCCTCCGGCTCCACCACAGTCGCTTTCATCCGCTCTACCAGCGCAGATAGGGACTTCTTCCGTCCCCGCACGGTATCCACCGGCACCAAGCGGCCCTGGTCATCCACGTGAAGCACCGGCTTGATATTCAGCAGAGCCCCGGCCACCGCCTTGCCTGCGGAAAGACGTCCGCCCCGGCGGAGCTGGCCCAAATCGTCCACAGTGAACCAGTGGCAAATCTTCAACTTGGTGTCCTGGACAAACTGGCAAACCTCTTGGATGCTCTTGCCTTTCCGCTTCTCCTGCACCGCCAAGTCCACCAACAACCCCTGGCCCAGGGAGGCGCAGAGGGTATCCACTGCCAGTAGGGTGGCGTCAGGGAACTCTTCCTGGAGCTCTTCCAGGGCAAGAGCCCCGGTCTGATAAGTGGCGCTGAGGGCAGAGGAGAACGCCAAGTACAACACATCCTTCCCCGCCTGCAAATGCGGACGGAAAGCCTCCTTAAATGCCTCAACATTGGGAGCGGAGGTTTGGGACATCTCCCCTTGGGATAAGCGCTGGTAGAACTCATGAATATCCGGGCCATCCCCCGGCTTATTCTGGAATTGCTCCCGGCCAAACTGGACATTCAGAGGCACCACGGTAAGCTCCAAAGCCTGCACCAGCTCCTGGGGCAGGTCACAGCAAGAATCGGTTGTGATCACATACTCTCTCATAGCGGACTCCTTATTAACAACATCAACAGCAGCAGTTGGTATATACAGTGAAAAATTGAAAGATGGTGCCCCCCAGCACGAAGAAGTGCCAAACCCCATGGCGGTAAAGTTTCTCCTTCTGCCGGTAGAAAATGATTCCCACCGTGTAGGAAAGTCCCCCCAGCAGCAACGCCGCAAAGCCCCAGGGGCTCAAGCCCCGGATCAGATGGGGGAACGCCAAGACCCCCATCCAGCCCATAACCACATATAGCACCAGGGAAAGCTTTTTGAAGCGGCGCAGACTGATGGCATTGAGTAAGATGCCCAACACAGCGCAGGCGGTGTTCACCGCCAAAAGCGTCCAGCCAAAGGCTCCGCCTACCGTCACCAGGCACACAGGGACATAGGTGCCCAGAATGAGGAGGAAAATGGAGCAGTGGTCCAACACCTGAAAAACCGCTTTCCCCTTGGAGACCGGCAGGGCATGGTAGAGACAGGAGACCAGATAGAGCAGGAACATAGACACGCCGAAAATCGTTACGCTGGCTATGTTCAGCACAGTTCCATAGGCTTT
>NZ_JBQILM010000013.1:0-39632 GCF_056797215.1 Evtepia sp. | reverse complement strand
GCCCGAAAAATGAGAAAAACTGTCGCCACAATGGCCAACAGTGCGCCAACCCCATGGGAGATGGCATTGAGGAGCTCTTCCCCCAACTGCTGCTGCCGGGGCGCAGGATACGCTGCGGATTCTGTCATAGCTTCTTCCCCTCCCTCTGACTGATTCAAGAATCGTTTCATCTTGTTTTTCATATTAAGAATAGCATATTTCCTAGAAAAAGTCAATGCTCCATTGGGTATTCTTTCCCCTGGGCAGCATAAAAATGAGGGGGCAAAACGCTCTGATCTTTTGTTAAAATTCCGCGCAGCTTTTCAGCATTTTATACACCACCAGGCCATCCTTCCGGCCGAAGCGGTGGAGGGTATCTAAGTAGATCACCTTGGGGGTCTTGCCATTTTTCAATATGTCCTCGATCTCCCCTGTCCGGGCGGAAAACTCCGTGCCGGCAAAGGCCTCCTCTAGCATTTTCTTTAGCTTCAGGCTCTCCTCATAGGCGGAGAAGAAGTTGCCAATATCCAGCAGCTTTAGTTCCTGCTGAACCAGATGTGTCCTCTGGCTGGGTTCGTTGGCGCTGATGATGCTCCGGGAGATGCTCTCACTCACCAGCACCCGCCGGGTTGGGACAGCCCGGGTAGTCCAGTAATCCCGCACAGCCTGGAATCCCTCATCCCGGCTGATGATTGCAATGTTGCCTTTGTATCCCCCACCCACAATCTCCCCCACCTTGGTGGCAATGTAAAAGTCCAGGCCGTTCTTGCGGACCTTGAGCAGCTTACAGATGGAGAAACCACAGCCAGATTTTTTGATATCCGTCAAATGCCGGGCCTCCATATTGGGGGCAGCCTTGCTATAGAAGACAATGACATGGTCGTCGGGCAGGAGATATTCTGTCCCCTGCATCCCGGCATTTCTTACATTTTCATAGTCAATCAAAAAATACACGGTATTTCGCCTTCTTTCCTGCTAACGATGAAGTCTACCAAACAGCCGTTTTACGGCCTTAGGGGCGCAGCTGCCCCCTAAGTTGAAACGCATCTTTTGACTCTTTTCAACCGTGGTAGCTATAAAATCTCTGATTTCTCTACTATATCACAGTTTTTTTCTTCCGTATAGAAGAAATTTTTGAACAAAACAGCGGGGGCTCCGGATATTCTCCGAAACCCCCGCGCTTACTTGCATAGATTTTAGTTCTTTTCCAGCTGCTTTGCAATCTCTTCTGCAAAGTTCTCCTGCTTCTTCTCCAGGCCCTCGCCTCTCTCAAAGCGGAAGAATCCCTTCACGGCAATGGTGCCGCCTGCGTTCTTGGCCACCTCGGCCACGTGCTTCTCCACAGAGACCTTGTTCTCCTTCACGAATGCCTGCTGCATGAGGCAGTTCTCCTCATAGTACTTGCCCAGCTTGCCCATGACGATGCCCTCTTTGACCTTGTCGGGCTTGGATGCCATCTTGGGGTCGTTGGCCATCTGGGCCAGCTGAATTTCCTTCTCCTGGTCCAGCGTAGCCTGGCTCACGTCGGACTTGTCCAGGAAGTTGGGGTTCATGGCGGCGATCTGCATGGCAATATCCTTGCCCAGCTCCACCACGGCGTCGTTCTCCTCTAAGCCAGCGGAAACGTCCATGTTCAGCAGGACGCCGATGCGGCCGTTCATGTGGTTGTAAGCGATGCTCATACCAGAGTCATAGCGCTCGAAGCGGCGGATCTGGATGTTCTCGCCGATGGTGAGCACCATCTCCTGCAGGGCCTGCTGCACGGTGAGGCCAGTCTTGCGGTAGGGCAGGGTCATCAGGGTCTCCATATCCACGGGGCCCCACTTGCCCACCACATAGCAGATATCCTTGACGAACTCCACGAACTTCTCGTTCTGGGCCACAAAGTCGGTCTCAGCGTTGACCTCCACCAGGGCGGCGCCGTCGGCAAAGACCTCAGCATAGGCCATGCCCTCGGCAGCCACACGGCCAGCCTTCTTCTGGGCAGCTGCCAGGCCTTTTTCCCGCAGGAAAGCTACAGCTTTCTCCATATCGCCGTCGGTCTCAGCCAGGGCCTTTTTGCAGTCCAGCATACCAACGCCAGTCATCTCGCGCAGGGTCTTTACATCAGCAGCAGTAAATGCCATAGTAACAATTCCTCCAATTTTATCGTTATCATAACCAGTCCGCCTGTTCTTCACAGGCTTGTCTGGGAAAAAATCAGGCTTCCGCAGCCTTCTCCGCAGCGGCGGGGGCAGCAGCTTCCTCAGCGGCATCGGCACCCTGCTTGCCCTCCTGGATGGCGTTGGCCATCACAGAGGAGATCAGGCGGATGGCGCGGATGGCGTCATCGTTGCCAGGGATCACGTAGTCGATCTCATCGGGATCGCAGTTGGTATCGACAATGGCCACGATGGGGATATGCAGCTTGCGGGCTTCAGCAATGGCATTGCGCTCCTTGCGGGGGTCAACCACGAACAGAGCGCCGGGGAGACGCTTCATGTCCACCACGCCGCCGAGATACTTCTCCAGCTTGGCGATCTCGCCCATGTGCTTGATGACTTCCTTCTTGGGCAGCATGTCGAAGGTGCCGTCCTCCTGCATCTTCTTGAGCTGGTTGAGACGGTCCACACGGCCACGCATGGTCTTAAAGTTGGTGAGCATGCCCCCCAGCCAACGGGCATTGACGAAGTACATGCCGCAGCGCTGGGCCTCTTCGCGGATGGCGTCCTGGGCCTGCTTCTTGGTGCCCACGAACAGCAGGCTCTGGCCGTTCTCGGAGAGCTGGCGCACAAAGTTATAAGCCTCCTCCAGCTTCTTCACGGTCTTCTGCAGGTCAACGATATAGATGCCGTTGCGCTCGGTGTAAATATAGGTGGCCATCTTGGGGTTCCAGCGGCGGGTCTGGTGCCCGAAGTGGACACCTGCTTCGAGAAGCTGCTTCATAGATACGACTGCCATTTGATTGTTCCTCCTGAATTGTTTTAGTTGGTGCCTCCGGGGTACTCATCCCCAGGGCCAATCTGCCCAGCAGACACAAGGCCCTGCGTCCCTCCCCGTACGGAATCGACTGGTATTTTACCACAGAATGTACCAGATTGCAAGTTTTTTTCTTAGCAACGCCGTCTCCCCCGGTGCATAGGCTGAATAGAAAGGAGGTTTTTTCCATGCCCAACACCGGTACCATCATCACCCGTACCTTCACCAGCCGGGGACAGCTTCCCCTGGAAAACGTCACCGTCTCCATCCTCAGAAGGAGTGAGACAGCCATCCCCCAGCTCATCAATGTCCAGATCAGTGACCGCAGCGGGAACACCCTGCCTGTCACTGTACCCACCCCGGACCTCTCCAACAGCCAGGGACCCGACCGCCCCACTCCCTATGCCCTCTTCGATATCTGGGCAGAGCTCCCAGGTTACCAGCTCCTGGTGGTGCAGAACATCCAGGTCTTTCCTGGGATATCCAGCATTCAGAACCTGCCTCTCATCCCCTTGCCGGAAGCCGGCGGGCGGCCATCCCAGGAGGTCAACATCCCCCCTCAAAACCTATAGGAAAGGAGGCCACACATGCCCCCCATCGTCACCCCTTATATCCCCACCTATATCACTGTCCACTTGGGGACACCGGACAGCGACGCGGAAAACGTCACCGTCTCCTTCCGAGACTACATAAAAAATGTCGCTTCCAGTGAGATTTATCCCACTTGGGAACACGCCGCCCTACGGGCCAACATCCTGGCCCAGGTATCCTTTGCCTTGAACCGGGTATACACGGAGTTCTACCCCAGCCGGGGCTATCACTTTAACATTACCGGCACCACTGCCTATGACCAGCGTTTCATCAAGGGCCGTACCATTTTTGAGAACATCAGCGAGCTGGTGGACGAGATTTTCAACACCTATATCCGCCGCCAAGGCTTTGTGGAACCCTTGGCCGCCCAGTTCTGCAACGGCACCACCTCCTTCTGTGAGGGACTTTCCCAATGGGGCAGCCAGACCTTGGCCCAGGATGGGTTCAATTCCGTCGAAATCCTGCGCTACTACTATGGGCAGGACATTGAACTGGTACCCAATGCCCCCCTCCAGGATATCCAGTACTCTTATCCAGGCCAGCCTATGCGCCAGGGGGATACCGGGCCATACATACGCATCGCCCAGATCATGCTCAATCGCATCGCCGAAAATTATCCTGCCATTCCAAGGATTCAGCCGGTAAACGGGGTGTTCACTGCCACCATGGAAAAGACTGTGCGCATCTTCCAGGGCATCTTCAACCTCACAGCAGACGGCATCATCGGCCGCTCTACCTGGTATATGATGGTACAGCTCTACACCAGCGTCCTGCGGCTCTCCGAGCTGGTCAGCCTAGGTCAAACTTATTACTTCGTAGACTTTACCTACACTGCCCCCACCACCTATGGTCAGACAGGAAGCCAGGTCTCCCTGCTGCAATACATGTTGTCCATGCTGTCCCAGTTCAATGTGGCCATCCCCTTTGTGACCATTGATGGAATCTTTGGCAACGAGACCTTACAGGCAGTCCTAGCCCTACAGCGGGACGTTGGCCTGCCAGAGACCGGAGTTGTAGACGAAGCCACCTGGCTGGCCTTGGTGAACCGCTACCGCGGAATCAACGAAACGGTGATCAACAACCCCAACTTCTTCCCAGACAGCCCCGAGGGGGTTGCCTTCTCCATCGACGAGCTGGAAAGCACCCTGGAAGCCGTCCGGGAAAGTGGGCTCCTGCCCATAAGCTACGGCCAGACTGATGCGGAGAGGAGGGTATCCCCATGAGCAATTACATCAATCCCACCGCCCCTGTAGTCAGCCTGCAACGGATGCTCAACGCCCTGGCCCCAGAGCTCCCAAACCTGCCCAAGCTGGAACCGGATGGCGTCTTTGGCGAATCCACTATGGAGGCGGTGATGGTTTTCCAGCGCAGCCAAGAGCTCCCTGTGACGGGGATCGTAGACGCGGCCACCTGGGAAGCCCTGACGAAAGCCTACATCAACCTGATGCGCCCCTCCAAGCCCCCCCAGCCGGTGTGTCTTTACGCCCAGGTCGCTGGCTGGGCCGTCTCCCCGGGGGAATTTTCCCTACTGCTCTTCCCCATCCAGGGGATGTTCTCCGCCCTGTCTGAGCGTCTGGACGGCGTACAGGCAGCCCCGCCCTCCGGTTGGCTGGACCAGGCCACCGCTGAAAACCTGCGCTGGCTACAGCGGTGCAGCAGCTGTGAGGTCTGCGGCTCCTTGAACCAATCCACCTGGAACTACCTGCGCCGAATCTATGAGACCTTCGTAGTCCGCGCCTTGGAGCTCCCTCCGGACAGCGTTTCCTGAGATAACAAACGCGCCCCCGAACAAAACAGCTGTTCGGGGGCGCGAAAGTTTATGGGAAATCGAAAGGTTCCATCAATAGACCACCACGGTAGTCCCGCTGGGGATGTTGTTATACATATACCAGATATCGTCGTTGTACATCCGCAGGCAGCCGTGGCTGACAGGGTAGCCGATGCTGGCATCGTAATAACGGTCCGAGTTCATGGGCCAATACTGCAAGCGGGAGTGGAAAGCCAAGCCGGAAGTCCCGTTGAAGCGGACAATGGGCCCACAGTAGTAGGAGCCATAGTTCCAATAGGACTGCTTATAGGAGGTGGTGTACACACCCCGTGGCGTGGCCGTGCTGGCCTTGCCAGAGGCGCACAGGCAGCAGCGGGCAATGTCCCAATTCCCCTGGGAACCTGTGAAAATGTTCACCCGCTGATAGGTCAGGTTCACCCAGACCAGATATTCAGTCTGGCTGGAATAGCCCTTCAAGTTTACCCATGCTTTTTTGATCTCCGCCGGATAGTCGTTATTGGCAGCCCAAGCAAAGGTGTAGTTCCCGGCATAACGGCTGGTCACGGTGCGCAGCACATCCTCCGCCGTCAGGCCATGGTAGTAGAGATAGTCATAGTTTTCCAGGGTAAGGTTGCTGGTGGCCTCAATCTGCTGGGCCCGGCCATCCAAGGTGGTATAGCTGAGCACAAAGCGTATGGTAGAGGCGGTGTTCATGGTTTCCGTGTAAGTATACGTATGGCTGAGCCTGGGAATATCCTGGCCCAGAAGGATATTCTGGGTGGATACCTTGTTGCCATCTACATACCACTCCCCAATGCAGTGCTTCCCTGCTTCGGGATAGTTGATATTGGCTGTGACCTCCAACGGCTGCCCTGCCGGCAGGGTCCCAGGGGTATTAAGGGAGACCGTAGCCCGGGCGATGCCGTTGTCCTCAAAATTCTCCAAGGCCAAGCTGGCGCTGCCGTCCACCTTCTGCTCCCGGCCGTCCTGGGTGGTATAGGTCAGAGCATAGGTCACAGTGCTGGTCTCAGGCATCCCGTAATAGTAGTCATACCGGTAGGACAAGCTGGCTGGGCCTCCGCCTAGGACAAAGCTGTCTGTGGCCACCTCTTTGCCGTCCACATACCAGTGGCCAGTACACTGCTGCCCGGCTTCCGGAGTCTCCACCGCAGCAGTAGCCGTGAGGGTTTCCCCTGCTGCCAGCTGCTCCGGCAGGGACACTGTAATTACAGCGTCCGCCAGGCCCAAGTCGGCAAAGGTATCCAAATAGATCTCGTCACTGTCCTCCTGGGTGTAACGGTCTCCGTCGGTGTTTTCAAAGGTCAGGACCGCTTTCAACTCCGCATCCTGTTTCAAATCGTGGGTATAGTTGGGCGTGATGGCACAGACGGGGTCCTCCTGGCCTAGAAGCAATTTCTGCTCCTGCATACACTCCCCATTCAGATACCAGGAAATGGTACACAGCTTGCCCTTGTCTTCCTCCGGCACAGTCAGCCTTGCGGTGGCCCGCAAGGTCTCCCCGGCTGGCAGGGCACTGGGGGCATTCAGCTTCAGCTCCACCCCGCTGATATCGAAGTTTGTCCACTTGGTCACGTTACCCTTGGAGACATTGAGCTGGTAATGTTGGGTATGTAAGGTCACGTCGTCCACCCGGCCGCCGCCATTGACCTTGTTGTCCCGGCCAGACAGCAGGAGGCTCTCTGCCTTCCCGTCCAGTTTCAGGGTATTATTTCCCCCGGTGAACGCGATGTCCTTCACCGTGCATCCCTTGGCCAACGTGATGGTGTTCCCGCTCCCAGAGACCATCAAACGATCCAGGTTGCCGCTCAGCTCCACGGTGCGGCCGCTGCCAGTGACCTCCACCTGGGGGATATCTGTGCGCAGGTCCACCTTGCCGTTACCCTCGGCCACCACCAGGGTATCCACCTGGCAGTAAGCGGGATGTTTCAGGAGCACGTCGCCCTTGGCCGCCAGGACAAGGATGCCAATCTGACTGGTGCCGTCCAGCTGGAAGGACTCCAACTGCTCAGAGCGAACCACTATCAGGTCTGCCGTCATGTTCAGCAGGCTCACGTTGGAGGCACTCTGATCCAGCCACAGGCTCTTCACCTGCAAGCCGTTCAGGGCAGTGTTCCCAGAGAGGACCGCCCCCTGGTTCCCCTGGCCTCCATAGCCATAGGCAGTGGTATACTCATCCGCCAGGCGGAACAGGATGGTGGCGAACTCCCCGCGAGTTAGGTTCCGCTGGAGCTGAAGCCCTCCGTCCACACCGGAGACCACCCCTCTGCTCACCAAAGCTGCCGCCGCCCGCTGGGTCTCGCCGGTGAGCAAGGCGGTATCAGAAAAAGCGTCCAGCACAGACAGGTCCGGCACCGCCCCCACCACCTGGAAAGCCCGGCCAAAGAGGCAGAATGCATCCCCTCGGGTGATGGGTTCGTTGAGGGAAGCTGCCATATCCTTATCCAACAGCCCTGCATAGATGGCCTTGGCAGCATAGTCCCGATACCAGGCGTTTGGGGGAATATCCAAGTCACTGATGTCCGCCTGCCCGGTAACATTGAGCACCCGGCAGAGGATGGTTACCGCCTGGGCGGTGGTGATGCTATCATTGGGGGCCATGGTGGCCGGCCCGCTGCCGGACATAAGCCCTTTCTCATAGGCCTGCTGCAAGGTATCCTTCGCCCAATGGTCCTGCACATCTGTAAAGTCCGCAAAGGCCGCCGAAGCGGACACTATACTGCCCAAGGCCAGGAGCATTCCCAGGAACGCAGCCGCAGCCTTTTTCCCTCGTTTCCTCATCTCTCGTTCCTCCTGTGGGGGGTCTCCCCAGTACATTTACCCGGAAGCGGCAAAGGGACAGGGCCACTTTGCGCCTCAAGGCAGAAGTTCTCCCTGTAGTGTAGCGGATTTCCCTTGAGATTGCAAGGTTTCCGGAAAGTTTTTCTTCCCCTTCTTCACCCACTTCCCGACAGGGCTAGAAGCTACCGGTCACACAGAAGGCTTACTTCTCCTGAACCTGTAGGAAGGACTTTGCCAAGGTCCGCTCCCCTGACCGGACAAAAACCATGTGTTCCTGTCCCTCCTGCCGGTGCAAGATTTCCAGCGCTTCCCCCTCACGGCCCTCGTTGGCATATTGGATATCAAAGGTCTTGACCTGATGCTTGTCCCAGAACCCAGAGGGAAAGGCATCGGCGACCAGGCGCACATAGGCCACATTGTTGATATGGCTGTTCATGTCTGTATCCATGGTGCGAACCTGATGCCGGTATGCCAATTCCATTTCCTCCAACACCACCTTGCGCCGCCGGAAGGGCTCCGTCACCACCGGAGGCAACAGTTCGATATCCCGGGGGAAGGGCGTGGCATTGAGGCGGCCCATGGCGTGGTTGGCCACGTCGATGGGGCACAGCTCCTGACGGCAGCGAACCAAAGGCGTCCCATCCAAAGCCTCCACCTGGCTGTCCAGATGAACCGCCAAGGTGGTAAGCTTCACCGGGAACGCCCGGAGGCGCACCTGTTCCATCCAGCGAGGGATGCGGTCATAGCACAGCTTGCTTCGAACCACGGCCCAGACCATGCCATGGCTCTGGCTCATGCCCACAGCATCACAGCCGTATTGATGGAACAGCTCCGTCATACCGTCCTGAAAGAGGAGGGAGGCGTGGAAGGGCCCCATCTCGCAATCACGATCCACATAGGCTGCGGAAACCAACAGCTCCTTTTCTAAATAATTTTTCATTCTTCCCGATCCTTTTTCTTGAAAATTTAGGAAAACTGCCGTATGATACAGGGGTCTTATCTCAAAAGAGCTTGTCTCCTTTTGCGGTACGACGAATGTATCCGCCGGAATTTTCACGGTAAAGGATATTTTACAGGAAAGTTTTCAAGAACGCAAGGGGAGACCATGGAGAGTTTTACCTATATCCTCCGCTGCGCAGACGGCAGCTTATACACCGGCTGGACCAATGACCTGGCAAAACGGCTGTCCACCCACAATGCCGGGCGGGGTGCCAAATACACCCGCACCCGGCGTCCGGTGGCGTTGGTCTATTGGGAACGATTCCCCACAAAGCAGGCGGCCATGTCCAGGGAGTGGGCCATCAAACAGCTGAGCCGGCGGGAAAAGCTGGCCCTGATCCGCACCCAGGGAGGGGACGGGCAGCTGCCGTGAGATGCCTCCCCTCCCTGGTGCTGTAGATCACCGTTCCATCCCCTCCCGCAGTTTCCCCAAGGCCTTCTTTTCCAGCCGGGAAACGTAAGACCGGCTGATCCCGCAGGCGGCGGCAATCTCCCGCTGGGTACGGGGGCCCTCGCCGTCCAGGCCGTAGCGCAATGTGACCACCTTAGCCTCCCGCGGGGTCAGGCAGCTCTGGACGCACTGGCGGACCTTGGCGCAGGAGTCCCGAGTATCCAGGTTTTCCAGCATATCGTCGTCCACGCTGATCACATCCATCAGAGACAGGGCATTGCCCTCCCGGTCGGACTCGATGGAATCGGAGAGAGAGACGTCCCCCTGGTACTTGCGCTGGCTGCGGAAGTACATCAAAATCTCGTTCTCTACGCAGCGGCTGGCATAGGTGGCCAGGCGGACGTTTTTGTCCGGCTTGAAGGTGGATATCCCCTTGATGAGCCCAATGGTCCCAATGGAGAGCAAGTCATCCTGGTCACTGGCCTGGACATAGTATTTCTTCAGTATGTGAGACACCAGGCGAAGATTGTGCTCAATAAGCTTGTTCCTAGCCTCCATGTCCCCTTGGGCAAAGCGTGCTAAGTATTCCCGCTCCTCTTCCGCTTTCAAGGGCCGGGGAAAGGAGCCGGTATTGCCCAGCCTCAGGGGAAAGCAGACCGTATTGAGCAGCAGCATAAGCCATGCTGAAATCATTGGCAGCACCTCCTATCTTCTACTCTATTCCCCGGTGCCTGTCTCCATTTCCTAAAATTGACCACTTCACGCACAAACCCACAGGCGGAACCTGCTCCACCTGTGGGTTTGCACCATTCAAATCAAAAAACCAATACGCTTCCCAGGGACATGGCTGCCCCTTTTCCTCCCTCACGGATTCTCATCTGTCCGGGGTGCCACCAGCACTTCCATGGGGATTTCCAGCACCTTACTGATCCTGTAGACCACGGAACAGGAGGAATTTGTGTCCTTGGTGATCAGGTTGCGCAAATGCCGGTCGGTAATGCCCAACTGCTCTGCAAAGGCTTCCTCTGTCAGCTTCCGTGCTTTTATTTCCCGCTTCAGGATATCATGTCTCAGGAGTGGCGAAACAGCCATCGCTCACACCTCCTTTCTTGCTTCTAGCATAAAGAAAATATGGCGAAAGTGCTAGGAAGTATATTTCCACCCCGTCGAATTATCCCGAATTCAGGGATGTTACCCGGAAAACCGTTTCATCAGAAAAATAGGACCGAAAATACAAGCCTGTTTGGTGGGCGTTTTTCCTTTCAACAGCTGCCCGATCCATCCATCTCCACCGAAATCCCCCGCCGCTGCGCCAGCTGCAACAGTTGGCGGTTGCCCTCATTCATGGTCCCGAAGTGCTCTACACAACAAATCAGCCGCCGGCACTGCCCCACTACCGCAGCGGCCTCCTCCAACGCCCTTGGGCCGATGGGCTCAAAGGCCCGCTCTGTGATGAGCCGCGCTGCCAGGGCCTGGGCCACCGGGAGGTCCAGGTCGTTTTCCTGAAGTACCCCCGCCCCAAAGGGGATGCCCTGGCGCTGCAAGCGGCGGTAGACGGGAATCCCACTGCCCCCACCGCCAAGGACGAACACCTCTGGCACCCCTGTCACAGCAGGGAGTTCCAGGCTGCCATAGCTGGGTTGGAAGCTGCCTTGGGTCACGCCGTAGAGCTGGTGGATATAACCGACGGCAAACACCTCCTCCGGTGTCCCCCAGCGCTGGATTCCCCCCTCGCCTACACAGAGGACAAGATCGGATACCTTTTGTGCCAAATCCAACTCGTGCAGACTCATGACCACAGCCAACGCCCGGCTGCGGACCAGCTTTTTCAACAGTTCCAAAAGCTCTAATTTGTAGCGAATATCCAAAAAGGACGTGGGCTCATCCAGGATCATCACCTGAGGTTCCTGGCAAATCGCCCGGGCCAGCATCACCCGCTGGCGCTGGCCATCGCTCAGGCGGCGGAACTCCTGATCCCTTAGCGCCTGCACCCCCACCAGCTCCATAGCTGCGTCCACCTGGGCCCGATCCGCCGGGGTGAGCAGGCCTAAGCGCCCGGTGTGGGGATAGCGCCCTGTACCCACCACCTCTTCACAGCGCATCAGCTCCGGCATCACCCGCTCTGTGGTGAGGATGGATAGCTGCAACGCCAGCTCCCGTTCCGGCAGTTGGCGCAACTCCTTTCCTTGTAGCAGAACCGCGCCCCCCACAGGGGCCAGCAGCTTGGAGAGTGTCTTTAACAGCGTCGATTTCCCCACGCCGTTGGGCCCGATGAGAGTGAGAATCTGCCCAGGATGCACCGCTAGACAGACCTCTTCCAACAGAGCCTTGCCCCCATAGCCCACCTCCAGGTGGTGGGTGTGTAACACTGGCTGATCCATATCCCTCACATCCTTTGACGGCGCAGCATCACCGCAATGACCACAGGCGCCCCTAACAGTGCGGTCACAGAGCTGATGCTCAGCTCCGTGGGAGCAAAGACCGTCCGGGCGATCATATCGCACAACAGGCAGAACACCGCCCCCCCCAGGAAGGAGGCCGGCAAAATCACCAGGGGCTTAGCCGTATGGAACAGCCCCTTCACCAACTGCGGCACCGCAATACCCACAAAGGAAATGGGCCCCGCAAAGGCAGTCACACAGGCGGAGAGGAGGCCGGAGAGGAGGATCAATGCCACCCGGAAGGGCTTGATCCGCACCCCCACATTGGCCGCGTAGCTCTCCCCTAGCTGATACGCTGCCATGGGCTTCGCCAGCAGGAGCGTACACAGCATCGCCACCGCTATCACCGGCGTCATTGTGCGCAGGTTTCCCCAGGACAGGCCGGAAAAGCTGCCCATGGACCAGTTGTGCAGGTTGACGATGTTGCTGTCGTCGGCAAAATTCACCGCAAAATCGGTGATGGCGGAACAGATGTAGCCAATCATTACACCGCAAATGATGAGCATGGACCGGCTCTTCACCCGCCCTGCAATCAACAGGACGAAGCCCATAGAGATCATGGAGCCCACAAAAGCCGCCACAATCCATGCCACCGAACCCAGTACGATCCCCCGGCTCAACGCAGCAATGGTCACCAGGGCCACCACCAGCTTCGCCCCGGAGGAAATCCCCAGCACGAAGGGGCCCGCAATGGGGTTTGCAAAAAAGGTCTGAAGGAGGAACCCCGCCACCGACAGCGCCCCGCCTAAGATGGCCGAGCCCAATACCCGGGGCAGGCGGCTGCGCAGTAGGACCTGCGCCTGGGGGGTACCCTGCTCCCGCCCTAATAGGATAGCCAAAACCCGCTCTGGCTCCAAGGCCACACTGCCCGCGAAAATCCCCAGCAGAAGCAGCACCGCCAACAGCAGCAGCAAGAGCAGATAGTCCAGGGCGTATCGTCGGTTCTGTTTCATGCTCCCTCTCCCTTTTGTCTCTTGCTAGGTCAAGCGGTACAGGACATTCAGCTCCGCACCCTTTTCGGCATGTCCGCTGACGATGTTGTGGATGTCCAAGATGATATCCCCCACAGCGGTGGTCTGCTGGAACATGCTCTTCCCAGTACACCAGACCTTCCCTGCCTGCACCGCCTTGAAATCTGCCAACAGCTCGTCCTTTTCAACCAGCTGGTCAATGGTCTCCAATTCTCCGTCAATGGCGCTATTGTAAATCAAATAGTCCGCGTCCCAAGCCTCCGCATAGAACGCCTCCATTTGCATATTCACCGTGGACAGGGCGTTTTCCTCCCCTGGCAGCTCGGAGAACACATAGCGCCCCCCGGCCAGTTGGATCATCTTCGCCACATAGTCCCCCGGCTTACGCACGTTGGCCGCACCGTTGGCGGTGATGTAGAAAAACGCCACCGTCTGCTCCCCGCTCTCCTGTTCCAAGACAGCAGACAAGCGTTCCAACTCCTGGTCAAACCAGTTGTCCGCCTCCTGGCTCCTACCTGTGAGCAGGCCATAGAGCCGGACCCACTCCATCCGCCCCAGAGGGTGGGGCTCGTAGCTGGAACGCTCCACCATCACTGGCAGTCCCAGGGCTGTCAACTGTTCCAAGGTCTTGGGGCTGTGGTGGATCATGGTGGATTCCACCACCAGGTCACAGCCCTCGGTAACAATGCGCTCATAGTCTGGCTCACTGTACTTGCCCACATAGAGCATGTCCCCTTTGTCCAGGGCCGCCACCACCTCTGGCAGGCGCCAGTTATCCCGCTCCGTACTGGTCATACATACCTGGTGCAAGGCATTGATCTGGCGGAAAAAATCCATGGCAGAGGAGGCCGCAAGATAGATGCGTCCCAAGGGCTGTTGCAGCACCACGATGTCCTCCTCCAAGCCCCCAGGCACTGCCTTACCCTCAGGCACCAGAAGGTAGCGGCCACTGTCCTCTATGGTAATCAAGGCATAGTCCCCAGGATAGAACGCCACGTCAAATTGCTGGGCGTACCGCAGCTCCATGTGATGGTTTGGCTCCATGGTGTCCCAGGCCACTGTCTCAGCAGCTTGGGGCGGCGTTTCTGTCCCATCATCTCCCCCTCCCCCGCAGGCAGCGGTAAGGAGCAGTAGAAGGAGCACCATGGCTATGGGCAGGCTGGGATACCTTTTCATGACACAGCCTGCAAGCTTTCCGAGGCAAAGGTCAAGGTATATTCGATTTCATGGGCCGTGCTCATGGCCACCGTGTCCGCAATGACCTTCACAGGGGCGTCAAAGCAAGGCAGGGGGATTGCAAAGGTGGAGTTACCCTGGGTATTGGTCGGAAGGTATTTCTCCCCCTCCACCACCATGTAATCGTAGTTCGCGCTACCCCACTCCAGGGTAACGATAGCCTCTCCGTTCTCCACCTTCACCGCCGCTGGGGAGGTCACACTGGCCCGGCCGGAACCGCCGTCCAGGGTAACTTCTACGGTATATTCCCCATCTTCCAGGGCCAAGCTTTGAACGGTCACCTGCTCCTTGGGGGTTTGATAGGCCTGGGCCGGAAGTCCATCGGCACGGAACACCAGGGTGCGGTCATACCACAGCTCCTTTTTCTTGCTAAACGCCGCACAGGAGGTGGCTTGATCCAAAGCCTCCACAGGTACGACAAAGCTATGGCTGCCGTCGGCATTCTCCGTAAAGGGGATGTAGGCCGATTCCTCTGCTTCCGCAGCTTCCTCCCCCGACCCCATGTATACATAGAGATAGCCAGTGCCCCCCATGGTCATGGCGGCGGTCATTTCTCCGTCTTTCACAGTCAATGTACAGGCCTGGATTTGGAACATAGACGAGCTGGACTCCACCTGGATGTCATATTCCCCATCCAGTAGTTCCGCCCCAGTAACAGGGGTCAAACCCTGGGTGTCCAGCTCCACCGGTGTGGCCAGATCCGCTTCCCCTGCCACTTGGCTGTCAGCATTTGGTTTTCCGCCACAGCCCGCCAGGCACAGCAGGGCCAATAGGCAGGCCAAGGCACAGCGCAGTTTATTTTCTCTCATAACAATTCCCCTCTTTTCTTATGGATTCAGAGACTGGATCGCCGCCTGGGCGTGCTCCACCAACAGGGCTTGGATTTCTTCCAGCTCACCCAAGCCCTGGACCAGGCAGACCACCTCATACCCTGCCGCGTCAAAGACAGACTTCCAGGAATCCGCATCGTCCCCGGCCATGTCATTGTTGGCATGGTCCCCGGCTACAATCATCAGGGGCATCAGCACCACACGGCTGTACGCCCCAGCTTTGACCCTGCTGAGCACATCCTCCACC
This sequence comes from Evtepia sp., assembly GCF_056797215.1. Classification (NCBI taxonomy): domain Bacteria; kingdom Bacillati; phylum Bacillota; class Clostridia; order Eubacteriales; genus Evtepia; species Evtepia sp. Next base: position 24,422 of record NZ_JBQILM010000013.1, on the reverse strand, counting down.
GTGGGTGCAGCCTCCACCGTACCCACATAATAGTGGACAGCCCCCTGGTCCTCCAACACCTGTTGGAGCTTAGCATACACATCGTTCGACTTTGCCGTGGTGCCGTGGCCCATAAAGCAGATGGCCGTCTTGCCATCGTCGTACGCCTTGGTGGCCTTGGTGATGGCTGCCGCCACAGTCTGGAAGTCCTGGTCACTGGTGAGTAGAGGCTTCCCGATGGCCAAGCCCTGGAACGCGTCGGCATAGTTCCCGGCCTCCCTCACCAGTTCGTTGTACTCCAAGCCATCCAGCAAATGGGTAGGCTGGATAGCCAGGCGGGTAACATTGTTGTCCATGGCCCGTTTTAGGGCCTCCTCCACATTGTCAATGCTCACCTTGTCCCTAGACTTCACGTGGTCGATGATAATCTGGCTGGTAAAACCCCGGCGGACGCTCCACCCGGGAAAGGCAGCCTCCAAAGCCTCCTCAACGGCACCGATGGTCAGGCGGCGGCTGTCGTTGTAACTGGTACCAAAGCTGACCACCAAGAGCTCATCCGGGCCTATCCCGTCTTGGTTGCGGGTGTTGTCCAGGGACGCATCCCCGGTGTTGTAGTTCTCCTCCTCCGCGGGTGTTGGGACAGGCGCGGCGTTTTCCACGCCCTCCTTGCCATCCCCACAAGAGGCCAGCAAGCTCACCAGCAACAGCGCCACCAGCAGGGTCGATAGGACTCGTCTCATTGGTATGTACCTCCTCAATCATTTCTACACAGGAAGGTACAGAAATCAAGCCCCTGGCCCAATGGGCAAAAGAAAAACCCTTTGCACCACAGAGCAAAAGGCATCGCAAAACAAACATTGCCGCCCAAGGGGCAATGCTGGGAAAACGATACGGCCAAAAACTCGTGACCTGGGAGCAAGCTCCCTGTACCAAGCGAGACGGCAGGTTTCCTGGCTGATGGATCCACACACCCGGCAGCCTTCCCAACCCCTCGGTCAGTGGCCGCGCCCTCAGGCGCCTTGCCGTGCATTCCCCAATCACAGTGACGAGCTCGTACAGGATTCCCACCTGTTTCCCTTTTACCCCCTGGCCCCGCGTCCAGAACGCGGTCAGGGGCACCGTCCGCTTTTTGATTCATTTGTGCTGGGTGCATTATAGCATGGGGCAAAAATGCTGTCAAGCCGCGCCTTTTGGTTGACAGCCCTCGACAGGAAGCCTATAATGGTATGGCTTATAAAGGAGTGGTCGCGTATGGACGTCAAATGCAAGAAATGTCAGGGGCACTATCTGCTGCGCCAGGGGAAATACGGCCTCTTTGCCGGCTGCTCCAACTTCCCCCGCTGCCGCTCTACCATGAAGCTGGCGGCATTCCTGGACGCCTCCGGCCAGACGGTGGAGGATTCCCTTTCCCCCCAACAGCTCCCTACCCGCTATGTGGCCTTTGACGTGGAGTCCCCCAACAAGGCCAACGACCGTATGAGCGCCATTGGCGTGGCAGTGGTGGAAGGCGGGCAGATTGTGGAGGAGTTCTACACCATGGTACAACCGGAGACCCACTTCGACCCCTTCAACATCGAGCTCACCGGGCTCAGCGAAACCGTGGTGGCGGGCTCCCCCACCTTCCCGGAGCTCTGGCCCACCTTGGCCCCCCTGCTCTCCAGCGGCCTGCTCATCGCCCACAATGCCCCCTTTGACATGAGCGTCCTGGCTAAGTGCCTGCGGGACTACAACATCCCCTGGCGGGGCATCTCCTCCTACGCCTGCACCTTCCAGATGGGTTGCCGCTGCTACCCAGAGCTCCCCGGCCACAAGCTCAGCACCCTATGTGAGCACTGCCACATCTCCCTGGACCACCACCACGCCGGCAGCGACAGCCGGGGCTGCGCCCTGCTCCTGCTGGATTACCTGGACCATGGCATTGACTTGAAAGACTTCCTGCGCCAATACGACATGGTCAACATGCGCACCATCCGCGCCCACAAACCCAAGGCCGCTGCCAGCACAGAGCCGTCCTGAAAAACCGAATACAAAAATACAGAGCCGATGGCTAGGGATTCCCAACCACCGGCTCTGTTTGTTTCCATTTACGCCAAATATTCTTCCAGACAGATCCCCTGCTCCATGATCTTTTTGGCCGCTTCTACCCCCACAAAGCGGTAATGCCAGGGCTCATAGCCGATGCCGGTGATGTCGCTCTTGTCCGTGGGGTAACGGAGGATGAAGCCATATTCCGCACAATGGGCCATCAGCCACTGCTGGACTGGGGTGCTCTCCTGTTTTTCGTTCAGGAGTTGGTAGGATACATCCACGATATCCACCGCCAGGCCAGTCTGGTGCTCGCTGGTTCCCGGCAGCGCCACCCACCGGGAGGCCTGCTGCTCCGCCTCCTCCCTGCCGTAGCCTTTTGCGATCCACTTTTGGACCTGCTGCTCAAACAGCGCTTCCTGCCGCTCCTGGCTGCGGTAGGAGGAACAGACCAAGGGCTCTAAGCCCGCCGCCTGGGCGTCGTCCAGCATCATTTGGAGCGCGGGATAGGCCCGGGCATCTAGGACGTGCCCGTTGCGTAGTTGCTTCAAGGCTGGAACTTCAAAGTCCTCTGGGAGAGGGTTGTCCCGGTTGACCAGGAGCAACTTCCAGCTCTCCCTTTCTACCTCGTCCTCCTCCCCAGACGTCACAATCACCATATCCCCCCCAGCGTCAGAGGCCTCTGTTGGACCGGCCGCCAGGGCGGTAGATTTCCCCAAAAGGAAGCCGCCTAGGAATAGGCTGGCTCCCAGCAGGAGCAAAAGGGGCAGGATGGTGCGGGACAAGCGGCGCTTCCGCCGTCTGCTGGGCCGAGGGGATACATAGGAATCCTGCTGTCTGTACGCAGGCTCACGTTGGGAGACAGTTGCCATGGGAAACACTCCTTTACTCTGCCTGTCCCCTCAGGTAGGACAAGCAGCTTTTGACTGTTTCCAGGATAGTACAAGCTCCCATCAAAGCCCCCACATTTTTGCGTCATTTTCCTACCATTTTTCCATCGATCCTGTATCATCTATTTCCACCACTTTGGTGATGGGCTTCCCATTCCAATATATGATCTCATACTTTCTCGTCCCCACATCATCAACTCCCACCGATCCATCGGGCAGGTTCATCAGCGGCTGGATGATGAACAAGTTCTGGCCCAGGTAAATATGGCAGTAAAATCCCGTGTCCATCACCTTGACGGCACTGCTATCTTTCATCTCCCGGTGCAGCGTCTCCCCGCTCATCCCTAAGTAGTCCAGATAGCCCCGGATGATGGCTTCCTGGGCATCCACCCCCCACGCCGAAGGCTGGGGGCCAGAGATCCTCAGCGAGACAACCTTCTCCATGGCCTCATCCAACGTCATAAACAAGGTCCAACCCCGCTGGTCAAACCAGCGGAATTGAATAAAGTGGGCAGCTTCCCCAGTGTCCCAGTCGAAGATGCTCTGCCGGTCCCCTTCGATTTCCGGCATTTCCTGGGGAATCAGAGGAGCAATCGGGGGCACTTCCGCTGCCAAGGCCCGGAGGGCATCTAAGGCCCGCTGCTCTAAGTCATCACTGTGTGTCATCAAGCTATAGTCCATCGCCTTGCTGATATTCTGGGGCAGATTTTCTTGGGAAGTGCCCAGGGAAGCATTGCCGTCTGTAACGTCTGTGAATGCCCCATTCTCCAACTCCCATCGGGCCAGGAGTTCTATACGGGTAGCCAGGTCCCCCACTGGGGAGAAAAGGGTATCCGTCGCCGTCTCAGCGTTGACCTGATGAAAGAGCCCCCGGTCCCGTGCCTGGGAAATCTGCTGGGGCAGCACCGCCGCACCTACTACCACCAGGATCGTCCCCAAAAGCAGAACCCATTTCTTTGGGATTTTCACACCGTCCCCCCTCCTTTCAGCTGGATGGTCACAGTAGTGCCCTCCCCCCAAATGCTTTCCAAGGCCAAGCTGCCGCCGTGGAGGGCCACGATACGCTGGCACAGGGCCAGCCCCAGCCCTACACCCCCCTGGGCCCGGGCGCGGGACTTATCTACCATGTAAAAGGGTTCTGTCACCCGCGCCAGCTCTCCTGGCGGGATGCCCTTGCCGGTGTCCCTCACCTGAAGGCAATAGCCCTCCCCCTCCACAAAGCCCTTCAGCAGGAGTTCCCCGCCGCCCTCCATGGCCTTCCGGGCATTGTCCAACAGGTTCAGGCAGACCATCTCCATCAAGTCCGGTTCCAATGGCACCTGACCCGGTTCTGCCTGAACCGTTAGGTGGATGCCCACCTCTTCCAGGGCTGGGCTCAGGGTCCCGCCTACCAGGGCCAAAAATTCCGGCATAGAGACCTCCCGCAGGGGGAAGTCCCTCCGGTCCAAGATGATGAGTTCCAACATTTTCTGGGACAAGGCTTCCAGCCGCCTCCCCTCCCGGAAGATATACCCAGCGCTCTCCTGGACCTGCTCCGGGGCCATCGGGCGGGAGCAGAGCAAATCCGCATAACCGATGATGGAGGTCAGGGGCGTCTTGAGCTCATGGGCAAAGCTCCCAATAAACTCCTCCTGGCGGCGGGCGGCATCGGTAAGGGCCTGGACCTGCTCCTCAATTCGCGCTGCCATGGTGTTGAAGTCCTGGGAAAGACGGCCCAGCTCATCGTCGCTGTCCACCCTGACCCGCTCTGCCAAGACCCCTTCCGCCAACCGCCGGGTAGCGGAAGACAGGCGGCCCAGGGGACGGAACAGCAAGTAGGACACCAGCAGCGACACCAGGGCCACCCCCACCACCAGCGCCAACATGAAGGTAAAAAAGCTGCGATACTGCTCCGCCCGGTTGGAAAATAGGGCGCTGATATCCCGGCAGTTTTCCAAATACAACGTCCCCCCTACCAGCTTCAACGCACTGGCAGTGTGGAGATACGTCCGCTCCCCCACCCGCTGAAGCATCCAGCCCCGTTGATCCTCCCCAAGCTGGGAGACCAGAGGGGTGGCCTGCACGGGAAGGCTCCCTTTGCCCCCCTGGTGCATGCCTTCGCTGTCGCTGAGGCGGTAGGGTACTGTCCCGCCCCTGGCCGTGACCTCCACCTTCCCCGCTTTCTCTACCAACCCCTCTGGGGATAGCGGAAACGCCCCCATTTCCCGGTGTAAGGCATAGCGCAGCAAGTCATTGATTTCATAGAGGGAAGCCGCCTCCCGCTCAACAGAGTTCCTCCACTGGGCGTCGATGAGAAAGTATCCCCCCACAGAGCAAGACAGCACCGTGACAATGACCATGCTGCAAAAGAGCTTCCAATAGAGCTTCACGTCACACCTCCAAGCGGTAACCCACCTTATACACTGCCACCAGGCGCTTCTCTAGCCCCAGTTTCTTACGCATACGCTGGATGTGCAAATCCACAGTACGGCTGTCCCCCAAAAATTCCTCCCCCCAGACCCGCTCATAGATGCGGTCCCGGTAAAGGGCGATGTTTTTGTTTTGGAGGAACAGCAGCAGCAGGTCATATTCCTTGGCCGTCAAGGCCACGGGGACGCCCCCCCTCTTCACCACCCGTCCTGCCGTATCCACCTCAATGTCCGGGGGCAAGGACAGCACCCGCCCAGTTTTGCCACAGCGGCGCAGCACCGTCTCCACCCGGGCCAACAGTTCCATGAGCTCGAAGGGCTTCGTGATGTAATCCTCCGCCCCCAGGCGCAGGCCCTTCACCCGGTCCTGGACCGTCCCCTTGGCAGTCAGAAAAATCACCGGCGTATCTAAGCTCTTGCAATACTCCAAAACCTCATAGCCGTCGGCCTTGGGCAGCATGATATCCAGTAGGACCAAGTCAAAGGGGGCTGTGTCCAACAGATCCGCCGCCGCCCCACCGTCAGCAGCCCAGGTACAGTGGTAGCCCGCCCCCTCCAAGGCCGTGGAAATCAGGTTGGCGATGGGGGCCTCGTCCTCCGCGATCAGAATTTTGTTCATGTCTGCTCCTCCCCTCTCCGGTCAGCTTGTTCTGTCAGTGTGCATCTTCTCGCCATCATTTTTGCATCCTTTTCCCTTTTGACAGGAAAAAACGGCCGAAGCCCCCAATCAGGCCCGGCCGCTTGTCTGTTTTGTTATGTCCCGGCAGTCTCCTCTGCCAGTACCTCCCGCTCCTTGGGGGGCGGCTGTTTGAACTCCCGCTTGCGGATGATGAAATAAGCTGCCAGAACCATCACCGAGGTGGTCACCCAGGTGAACGGATAGACATTCATCAAAACCTCAAAGCTCCGCCCCGCCCAAAGGAACACCGTGAACAGCCACAGCACCCGCAGTACGCAGGATCCAAAGACCGTCAGCAGGGCTGGGAGCAGGGAGTGGTTCATCCCCCGCAAGGCACTGCCGGAGACCTCGTAGAGGGAGGGTAAACAGGCAAACACCTCCACGTGGAGGATACGGACGAGGGCGTATTGGATCACGTCCTCCTCCGGGGTATAGATTCGGATGAAGGGGTTGCGGAAAATTACAAAGGCGGCACTCATACAGAGGGTAGCCGCCAACGCCGCTACCATGCAAATGCGAAAAATCCTCTTGCAGCGTTGGTAATTCCCCGCCCCAAAATTCTGGCTGGTGAAGGTCACCGCCGCCTGGGAAAACGCACTGACCATGAAATAGGTGAAAAATTCAAAGTTCACCGCTGCCGCCGACCCCGCCACCGCCTGGGAGCCGAAACCATTGATGGCGGTCTGAATACACACATTGGACAGGGAGAACACCATCCCCTGAAGCCCCGCCGGGGCCCCGATGCGAAACACCCGGAGAAAGTAGTCCCTGTTCCAGCTCAGTTTCCGCAAATCCAGGCAGAAGGTCTCCTCCTCATGGGTGAGGAAGTAAAGGATCATCCCCGCGCTGACCCCGTTGGCCAACACCGTGGCAATGCCCACACCGGCTACCCCCAGGTGGAACACAGTCACCAGGAGCAGGTTCAATCCCACGTTGACTACCCCTGCCAGGAGCAGGGCATAGAGGGGGCGCTTGGTGTCCCCCTTGCTGCGCAGGATAGCAGAGCCAAAGTTATAGAGCATCACGAAGGGCATTCCCAGGAAGTAGATGCGCAGGTATATGGTGGCCAAGGGGAGCACATCCAATGGGGAGTTGGTAATCAGCAGGATGGGTTTGGCCAAAAACTGCCCAATCACCAGCAAAAATACGCCGCTGAGCAGCGCCACGCTGATGACGGTATGGATCACGTCCTTGATCTCCCGCTTGCGCCCCAGGCCGATGAAGTGGCCGATGACTACGTTGGCCCCCACAGACAGGCCCACAAACAGGTTGGTCAGCAGGTTGATGGCCGCGGTGTTGCTCCCCACCGCCCCCAAAGCCTGCCGCCCGGCAAAATGGCCTACCACGGCGATATCGGCAGAGTTGAACAACTGCTGTAGGATACTGCTGGCCGCCAGGGGCAGCGCAAAGAGCAAGATCTTATCCAGCAGGGAGCCATGGAGCATATCCATCTCTCTCCGCTTTTTTACCGGCTTCACTTCCTGCGTCATAGCCCCTATCCCTCCATAGAAAAGCTTTGACCGTTGTAATAGATCTCCCGGATACGGTCCCGATAGGGCCGGCTCTCTGGCCGGCGTTTCAGGCGTTGGACAATGGGAAAGTCCTCCCAACTGTGCATGGGAAATACTGCCTTGGCCTGGAGGGCCCGCATCATCCAGTCGAAGCCCCACCAGTAGGCGTCCTCCTGGCGGGGGTCCAGGACCAAAAAGGCTGCGTCCACCGCCCGGTTCTGGAACTGGGCACAGGCGGCTTTGAAGTCCCGCTCCATGTCCTGGTTCCAGCTTCCCGGCTCCCCATTCCAGTGCCACCAATTCAGATCCCCGGCATGGAAGAGGGCCTTGCCCTCCGCCTCCACCAGGAAAGCCACCCCTGCGTCAGTGGAGGGGAAGGTCGTAACGTGGAGGGGCCCCAGGTCCATTTCCCGCCCCGCCCCCAGGCGGACTACATGGTCCTCTAAAATCCCTAGGGCCAGCTTCCGCTTGGCGGAGAGGCGGATGCAGTTGGACAAAATATACCACACGTTGTCCATCCCCAGGGCGGTAAAAATCTCTGGGGAATAGTGATCCCCGTGGTGGTGGCTGGCAAAGACGTACAGGGGGCGTGTCCGGTCAAACGCCGGTAGGGTCCCACCATACCAGTCAAAGAGCAGGGTACAGTGATCCAGCTCCACCAGGAAAGCACTATGATAGAGAAAGGTAATCTTCATTTCAGCGCATCCCGAAAGCGTTGGAGCATGGCGCTGGCCTCCGCGCGGCTGGCCTCCCCGCCGGGGTCCAAGTCGCTGTTGTCCCGGCCGGTGAGGATACCCACGCTCACTGCCCAGCCCATGGCCTCCTTGGCCCAGTCAGATACCGTTTCCTTGTCCGCAAACTGATTCAAATTGTCGCTGGCAGAGACATCTGCCTGAAGGTATCGGCTGGCATAGTTGCGCAGCATCACCGCCATCTGCTCCCGTGTCAGCTTGCCGTCAGGATTGAACTGGCCGTCTCCCACGCCGTTGGCTACACCGTTCTCCTCCGCCCAGGCCACAGAATCGGAATACCACTGGCCCTGGGGCACGTCAGTGAAGGAGGAGTTGCCGCTGGTCTCCGGCTGGTCTGCCATACGGTAGAGCACCGTAGCCATCATGGCCCGGGTGACGGGGGAATGGGGGGCAAAGGTGGTGCTGCTCACCCCGGTGAACAGACCCTGGACATAAGCATAGCAGGCGGAGGTGTAATACCACTCTGTGCTGAGGAGGTCTGTAAAGTGGGTGGCCTTTTCTCCGGAAGCCTGGACAACACTCTCCCCCTCCCAGAAGAATGCCGCCGCGTCAGAGCGCACCATGATTGTGGCGGTGGCACCCTCGCTGACCAGATAGCGGTGCCCCTCCTTCAGGCTCAGCTCCATGGCCTCTGTCCCCGTGGTGGCATCAATGAATACCCCACCTATGGCAGAGCCCTGGGCAGTACCGGCGGTGAGGATCACCACAGACCCCTGGGACAAGGTGATCTGGTCCCCACGGCTGCAACGCTTGCTGGCAACGTTGCTGACGCCGCCTCCCGCTTCCAGCTGACTCACTGCCCGCTGGTACGAGAGGGAAACCGCACGCTCCACCTGATCTGCCACCTGCTTGATGAGGTCATTTTGATATGTATGATTCAAATAGTCCAGGGAGACCAGAGGATCAGATGCCGTCCCGCCGGTGGCATACGCTGTGGTAGAACACAACAGCAACACCGCCAGGATGAGGCCCAAGAACCGCCTACCTTTCATCTGCGCCGCCTCCTTTTTCAACTCAGTTTCTTTCCTGTCCTTTTTGACAGACTGCGCAAAGCTACTCCTAGTTTACTGTATTCTCCAAGAAAAGTCAACGCATCACTTTTTTCCTTCTCCATACGCAAAACACTTTAGCGCCTCTTTCTCCTGCGCCCAAATCCTTCTGGTTTTTTATTGTATCATGGGCTGGAATCCATCGCAACTCTGATTTGACAGAGTTCTTGCAAATTAGAGGAAAAAAAACGGATTTTCCTCTTGACATCTTGGTGATTCTGTCGTATAATTCATGCTGTTCTGAGAAGAAAATTGATAAAAGTCCTAGTTTCCCTTTCTTTATGAAAGTACCGCCTCTTCGTTTCGTTCCGAAGAGGCGGTACTTTCATTCTATTTTGATTACGCTTACCGGGCAGTCCTCCACCGCTTGGCGGACATCACCCTCTTTGCCGGGGGGCACCTGACCCACCGCCTCTGCGATGCCGTCCTCATTCATGGTGAAGAGGTCGGGATACTCCTCGGTGCATAGGCCGCAGCTGATACAGCCGTCCACAACAGTGACTTTCATGGCGTTCTCCTTCCCGGAGCTGGGGGCTGATCTCTAAACAGCCCCCGCCTGCTCTCCGAGATAGTTTGCCGGAAGCGCAAGGATTTATACCCCTTGAGAAAAACACGGTGGATTCCAGCGCCGCGTTCTATTGTTAGGAGACCCCGGCGGCCTCCTTGGCGTCCAGGGAGGCTTTCCACTTCTCCACCAGGGGAAGGAACAGTCCGCCCACCACATTACCCAGGGACACCAACACAATCCGCAGCAGGGATTCCCCCGGCTGGTCGTACAGCACCCCGGACACACTCCAATAATACATGTCCGCAATACTATGCTCTGTGCCGCAGAGGATGAACACCGTCACCCCCAAAAACAGGGATAAGTACTTCCCCAGCTGGTGGGGGTTCTTGGCATATCCGTTCACCGCGATGAAGATGCAGATATTACATAGGACGGCCAGAACGAAGAGGCTCAACAGAGAGGCATTCATCTTCCCCTCCACCAGCCCAGCCGCCGCCGCGTCAATCCCCACCCCACCGGTGATGCTGGTACACTGTTCCAGGGCAGCGATGAGCATACAGCCCAGGAAGTTGCCCAGCCAGATAATCCCCAGGTCCAGCAGGTAGGCGGGCAGGGGATTGTCAAAGAGGTAGCAGGCTTTCCCTGTAAAGAGGTTATACCCCCGGGTGCAGATGGTGAACAGGCCGATGGCGAAGAACAGCGCCCCCACCACAACGCCCCCGGTGAAGCTGTCCTTGATGCGCAGGAAGGCAGTGCCCCCCAGGCCGATACAGAAGCCCCCCAGCAGGGCATACAAGAAGATTCCCCAATTACGTCTCATGCCCTTGCCTCCTTTTCCCCCCGGATATGGTCCAGGAGGATGCCCAACAGCTCCTCCCGGCCCACACCCTTTTCCGCAGAAAAGGGCAGGACCGGGACCGTCTCCGGTAGCTGCAAGGTCTCCCGGATCAGGGCAAGGTTGGGCTCCAACTGGCTTTTTTTCAGCTTATCCTGCTTGTTGGCCACCACCACAAAGGGCTTGCCACTGTCCTTAAACCACTGGCACATGACACAGTCGTCCGCTGTGGGTTTGTGGCGCATATCCACCAGGAGCAAGCCCAGGGTGAGCAGGCTGGTGTCGGCAAACCACTGTTCCATAAGCTTGCCCCAGCGGGCCCGCTCCTGTTTCGACACCTTGGCGTAGCCGTACCCTGGAAGGTCTACAAAGTAGACCTTCTGGTCAATCAAAAAATAGTTAATGTGGGTGGTCTTGCCTGGGGCAGAGCCCACCCGGGCGAAGTTCTTCCGCTGCAACAAGCGGTTGATCACCGAGGACTTGCCCACGTTGGACCGTCCCGCAAAGGCGATCTGAGGCAGACGGTCCCGGGGGCAATCCGTAAGGCTTGCAGCAGAGCGGATAAACTCCGCCTTTTGTGTGTTCAGCTCCATAGTGCTCCTCTCATGCCTGGGGGCGGGGGGTGTGGGTCTCCGGGCTCTCAGGCAGGGTGGTCAGGCTCTCCCCCATCCCCTGTGCCTGGGCCAGCGGGGGGTGCTCCAAGGCGTTGGCCAACACCTGGTCCACATGATCCACTGGGATGAACTGAAGGGCACCCCGGACAGTCTGGTCAATCTCCTCCAAGTCCTTCTCATTCTCCTTGGGGATAATCACCGTATGGATGCCGTTGCGCAGAGCCGCCATAGACTTTTCCCGCAGGCCGCCAATGGGCAGCACCCGGCCTCGAAGGGTGACCTCCCCGGTCATCGCCACGTCACTGCGGACGGGGATATTCGCCAAGGCGGAGACCATAGCGGTGCAGATTGTGATGCCGGCGGAAGGACCATCCTTGGGCACGGCCCCCTCTGGGAAGTGGATGTGGACATCCTGCTCTTTGTAAAAGTCTGCGGCAATGCCCAACTGTACCGCCCGGCTGCGGATATAGGTGAACGCTGCCCGGGCAGACTCCTTCATCACGTTGCCCAGGTTGCCGGTGAGCTCCACCTTGCCGCTGCCTGGGGCCACATTGACCTCAGCCTCCAAGAGGGTTCCCCCTACGGAGGTCCAGGCCAGGCCGTTCACCAGACCCACCTGGTTCTCGGTTCCCTGCTTCTCCGGGTGGTACTTCCGGGGACCCAGATAGTCCTCTACCGTGTCGCCGGTGACCTTCACCTGTTTGCTCTCCCCGGAAACAATCACCATAGCCGCTTTGCGGCACAGGGAACCCAATTCCCGCTCCAAGACACGGACACCAGACTCCCTGGTGTACGACACGATGGTCTCCCGAATGGCGTCGTCCGTGAGGCGCAGTTGAGTCTTTTTCAGGCCGTGGCGCTTGAGCTGTTTGGGCAACAGATGCGTCTTGGCAATCTGTAGCTTTTCTTCATCGGTATAGCTGGGCAGTTCAATGACCTCCATCCGGTCCAGCAGGGGTTTGGGGATGGTGGAGGTGGTATTGGCTGTGGTGATAAACATGACATCAGACAGGTCAAAGGGCAGCTCAATGAAGTGATCCCGGAAGCTGCTGTTTTGCTCCGCGTCCAGCACTTCCAGAAGGGCCGCCGCAGGGTCCCCACGCATATCACTGCCCATTTTGTCAATCTCGTCCAGGAGCAGCAGGGGATTGCTGGTCCCTGCCTGGCGCACAGCATTCATGATCCGGCCGGGCATGGCCCCCACATAGGTCTTGCGGTGGCCGCGAATATCTGCCTCGTCATGGATACCACCCAGGGAAATCCGGGCCAGCTTGCGGTTCAGGGCACGGGCCATAGACTTACCGATGGAGGTCTTACCCACACCAGGGGGGCCCACCAAGCAGATGATCTGCCCCTTCAGCTCTGGGGCCAGCTGCTTCACCGCCACGAATTCCAGGATACGTTCCTTGACCTTCTCCAAGCCAAAGTGATCCGCATCCAAGATTTTACGGGCAGAATTGACGTTCACCCGCTCCTTGGACTTCTTGTTCCAAGGAAGCTCTAGGCACACGTCCAGGTAGTTGCGCAGCACCGAAGCCTCCGCTGAGGTAAAGGGCTGTTTTTCCAGGTGTATGACCTCTTTCAGCAGCTTTTCCTCCACCTCCTCCGGGAGGTGGGCATCGGCGATCTGCCGGCGGTAGGCAAGGATCTCATTGTCCCCGTCCTCCCCCAGCTCCTCCTGGATCACCCGGACCTGCTCCCGCAGGAAAGCGTCCTTCTGATTCTGGGACATATTCTCCTGAACCTGGCGCTGGATGTTGTGCTCCATCTCCAAAATTTCTACTTCCCGGCGGAGCAAACGATTGAGCTTGTTTAGCCGCTGGACAGGACGGATCTCGTCCAGGATCGACTGCTTATCCAGCACCCGCATGGCCACATTCTGGGCAATGAAGTCGGCGATATAGCCGGGGTCCTCACTGGATAGGATGTTCATAAGCACATCCGCAGAGGACGCCTTGGGGTTCAGGTCCGTGTAGCGGTCAAAGAGCTCATAGGCCTGGCGGATGGCCGCCTCTGCCCGCAGGGAATTGCTGTGGCCCTCATAGCTGGCGGGAAATTCCACCTGCTCCACCTCTCCCATCAGGTAGGGTTCTGTCTGGGTAAGGCTGTGGAGCCGGGCCCGGAACTGCCCCTCCGCCATGATGCGGATGGACTTCCCTGGCAAGCGCAGAATCTGCCGCACGATGGACACCGTCCCGATGGGAAAGAGCTGGTTAACGTCTGGCGCCTCCACCCGGATGTCCCGCTGGGCCACCAGGAAAATCGGCTGGTTGGAGGCCATGGCCTCCTCCACAGACTGGACGGAGGACTCTCGGGCTATGTCGAAGTGGACCATCATCTTGGGATACACCGTCAGGCCCCGCAGCGGCAGGACCGGAATGGGATATAGCTTCTTCTCTTCCTCTGGCAAGGTGTTTCACTTCCTTTCCCCGGCCTTATATGCCGGGCGATTGTAGAAAGGGCGGAGAGTTTCCCCTCCGCCCTGGGTCTTGTCTCAGGCTGTGCCGTCCCGACGGGCCAGACCACCGTTCTGGGCCCGCAGGGCCGCAGCACCCAGGCGGGGCCGGGGCGGACGCTCCGGGTCCCGAACCAGGCCGGGGGCAGCCCCCTCTTTTACGCTCTCAGCGGTGATGTCCACCTCTACGATGGAGTCGTCGGAGGGGATATCAAACATGATCTGGTTCATGACACCCTCCAACACAGCCCGCAGGCCACGGGCTCCGATGCCCCGCTCCATGGACTTGTCGGCCACAGCCTCCAACGCCCCTGGCTGGAACACCAGGTCCACCATATCGTATTCCAAGAGCTTTTGATACTGCTTCACCAGGGCATTCTTGGGCTCGGTGAGGATACGCACCAGATCCTCCCGGCTCAAGGGAGACAGGGAGGTAATGACGGGCAGACGGCCCACCAGCTCCGGGATAATGCCGAATTTCAATAAGTCGTGGGGTTGGATCTGCTCCAGCATATTGCGCTTTTCCAGCTCTTCCTTCCCCAAAATCTCCGCACCGAAGCCGATGCCCTTCTGGTTCACCCGCTTCTCGATGATCTTCTCCACGCCGTCGAACGCGCCGCCGCAAATGAAGAGGATATTCTTGGTGTTCACCTGAATGAACTCCTGGTGGGGGTGCTTTCTGCCTCCCTGGGGCGGGACGTTGGCCACAGTGCCCTCTAAAATCTTCAGCAGGGCCTGCTGGACCCCTTCCCCGGATACATCCCGGGTAATAGAGGTATTTTCACTCTTTCGGGCGATTTTATCCATCTCGTCAATGTAAATAATGCCCCGTTCTGCCTGCTCCACGTCATAGTCGGCAGCCTGCACCAAACGCAGGAGGATATTCTCCACATCGTCGCCCACATACCCCGCCTCAGTGAGGGTGGTAGCGTCGGCAATGGCAAAGGGCACCCGGAGAATTTTGGCCAGGGACTGGGCCAGCAGGGTCTTCCCGCTGCCAGTGGGGCCGATGAGCAGGATGTTACTCTTTTGCAGCTCCACATCGTCGCCACCGCCAAAGTAGATGCGTTTATAGTGGTTGTACACAGCCACAGAAAGGGCTACCTTCGCCAGCTCCTGCCCCACCACATACTCATCCAGGTAAGCCTTGATCTCTTTGGGGTTGGGGATGATCTCCGGCATATCCGTAGAGAGCTGGTCCTCCGGTTCGGGCATCTCATCCAAGATATCCATACACAGGTGGACGCACTCGTTACAGATGTATGCGCCAGGGCCTGCGATGACCTTGGACACCTGATCCTGATGCTTGCCGCAGAACGAGCAGCGAATGGCCCGCTTTTCATCTTTGTTCATTTGCTTCACCTCTTTCTTCCAATGTCCATCACAAGGAATCCGAACTCTATTGTTCACAGTTTTCAGTAGATTTTACATCATACAGTTTTTTCTGTCAACTCTTATAACATAGAAAAAGGGGGACAAATGCCCCCCTTTTTCTTGCTTCTTAGCGCTTATCCAGCACTTTGTCAATGATGCCGTAGGCCATGGCCTCGTCTGCGGTCATAAAGTTGTCCCGCTCACAGTCGGCGGCGACGACTTCCAGCGGCTTGCCGGTGTTGTCGGCAAGAATCTGGTTCATACGCTTTTTGATGCTCTCCAAGCGTTTCATGTGGATGGCCATGTCGGTAACCTGACCCTGGGTTCCAGCGGAGGGCTGGTGGATCATGATCTCCGCATTGGGCAGCGCCATGCGCTTGCCCTTGGTCCCAGAAGAGAGCAGGAATGCACCCATACTGGCGGCCATACCGATGCAGATGGTGGACACATCGCACTTGACGTACTGCATGGTATCATAAATTGCCATGCCCGCCGTGACGGAGCCGCCGGGGCTGTTGATGTAGAACTGGATATCCTGGTCTGGATTCTGGGATTCCAGATACAACAGCTGGGCAACCACAAGGCTGGCTGTGGTATCGTTCACCTCTTCCGAGAGGAAGATGATCCGGTCGTTGAGCAGGCGGGAGAAAATGTCATAGGACCGCTCTCCCCGGTTGGTTTGTTCTACTACGTAAGGTACTAAACTCATGCTGATGATCTCCTTTTTCCGTTTAGAACAAAGAGTACCCTGTCTAAAGGAAAATTATTCCTCCGGCTTTTCTGTTTTCTTTTTTCTGGTGGTCTTCTTGGGGGCCTCTTCCCCCTCAGCTTTCTCTGCCTTGGGCTTTCTGGTCCGGGTGGTCTTCTTGGGGGCTTCTTCCCCCTCCTTTGCCTCAGCATCCTTGGGGGCAGCCTTCTTGCGGGTGGTCTTCTTCGCGGGCTTCTTCTCTTCCGCCTCTTCGCCCTCCGCTTCGGGGGCCTTCTCTGCCTTGGGCTCGTCCTTTGCGTCGTCCTTGGTCACCTCAGTGACCTCGATCTCGCCGTCGCCCACGGCAGCCTCCACCATGTGGGGCTTCGCCTCAGTGGCCACCAGGGCCATGGCGCGGTCACGGGCCAGGTCGGCTTTCAAGCCGTCGCGGTCCAGACCTTCCGCCACCCGCTCATAGGGCACGTTCAGGTTGGCAGCGGCCTTCTTGACCTCTTCGTCCACATCCTCGTCAGAGATGACGATATTCTCAGCAGCCACCACGGCATCCAGGGCCAGCTGCTGCTTGATCTGGGTGACAGCAGAGGAGCGCAGGTCGTCGCGGATCTGGTCAATGGACATCTGCATGTACTGCATGTACATCTCCAAGGTGATGCCCTGCTGCTCCAGCCGGGCAGCATAGCTCTCCAGGAAGCGGTCTGTCTGGGCATCCACCATGGCCTTGGGCAGCTCAATGTCGACCTGGTCGCACAGCATTGCCAGCAGGCTCTGGCGGAACTTGGCCTCGCTGTTGTTCATGTTGCGCTCAACGACCTTCTGCTTCAGGTCTTCCTTAAACTCAGCCAGGGTGTCGAACTCGGAGACATCCTTGGCAAACTCGTCGTCGATCTCGGGGAGCTTCTTCTCCTTGACCTCCACACACTTGACCTTGAAGGTCACGGGCTTGCCAGCCAATTCCTCAGCGTGGTACTCCTCCGGGAAGGTCAGGTCGATATCCTTCTCCTCACCGGCGGACATGCCCACCACCTGCTCCTCAAAGCCGGGGATGAAGCTGTGGGAACCCAGGAGCAGTTCATAGCCCTGGGCGCTGCCGCCGTCGAAGAGGGCACCGTCTTTATATCCGGCATAGTCGATCACCGCGGTATCGCCCATCTGTGCAGCGCGTTCCACGGCCTCCAACTGGGTGGCACGGTCGATGTACTGCTGGAGCTCTGCGTCCACTGCCTCGTCGGTGACGGTGGGCAGAACCTTGTCAGCTTCCAGCCCCTTATACTGCTTCAGGGTGATCACGGGACGGACAGTAATGATTGCCTTAAAGCTGAAGCCTTCCTTGCCCAGGTCCAAAATCTCTACCTGGGGAGGGGCGACGGAGTCCAGATTGTTCTCCTTGATGGCGTCCTGGCAGGCCTGGGGATAGATTGCCTCAATGGCATCCTCATAAAACACGCTGGCGCCGTACATGCCCTCGATCACCTTCCGGGGGGCTTTGCCCTTACGGAAACCGGGGACACTGATGCTACCACGGCTCTTGCGGTAAGCCTGATCCAGACCAGCTTCAAATTCCGCCTGGCCGACTTCCACGGTCAATTCGACCTCATATTTTTCTTTGTTCTCTACAACGCTCTTGACATTCATGTCCTTTTTCCTCCTGTGAAGCGCACCTTCCGCCCTGCAGGCTGGGAACGGGCGCTGTGATGCAGTATATATAGGTTATCATAGCAGATTACGTCTGGAATTGCTAGACCTTTTTTTCATCATTCCAGGACTTTTTCCGGGGTGAATTTCAAATAATCTGCCGAAATCATATGGTATTCCACACTCCCCTGTTTCCCTTGGAGCGCCAGGCGGTGGCTGGCCCCGTGGAGGTGGCCGTAATAGCAGGCCTTGACCTGGTATCTCTCCAAAAGCGCTAGGATGGGCTCACAACGGTAGCCGGTGTAGAAGGGTGGATAGTGGAGGAAGCACAGCTTTTCCGCCTCCCCCGCCGCTTTCAGGGACGCCTCCAAACGGATGAGTTCCCGGTTGAACACCTTCTGGTTCTGCCCTGCTTTTTCCTCCTCATAAAACCAGCCACGGGTGCCACACAGGGCCACGTCCCCGTAATAATGGCAGTTGTTGTGGAGGATACGCAGGCTGGAAAAGCCCTTCTCCGCAAAAAAACGCTCCATTTTTGCGGCGGTGTTCCACCAGTAATCGTGGTTGCCTTTGAGGAGCAGCTTTGTCCCTGGAAACGCATCCAGAAAGGCGAAATCTGCCTCCGACTCCTCTAGGCTCATTCCCCAGGACACGTCCCCGGCAATCACCAGGGTGTCCTCGGGCCGGAGCGCCGACAGCCCCTGGGTCAGCTTTTCCTGATAGCCCGCCCAAGCGCCGCCGAACACATCCATGGGTTTGTCTGCCCCCAAGGACAGGTGGGTGTCCCCTATCGCGTACAATGCCACAGTGATCCCCCACCCTCAGCGCAGCATGTCCAGGACCACGTCCATCATGGCTTCCTTGTCCACAGTTTCCTGGAAGCGAACAGCCCTGTCCCGCAGGGAAGCCAGGGGCACCGGCGCAGGACGGCCGGAACGCTGGGCCAACTGATCCAGGGCATCCAGGCCCTCTCGGACCTCCTTCTCCCCCAAGCTCTTGAGCACATTGTCGCAGAACTTGAAGGGGCTGGCGGTGGAGACGAACACGGTCTTGTTCTTATCCCCGCTCTCCTGACGGTAGCGCTCCATCACCGCGTAGGCCACAGCGGTGTGGGGATCAATGAGATAGTTTTGCTCCGCCCAAACCTTGGCGATGGTGGCGCTGGTCTCTTCCTCGTCGCAGAAGCCGGCGGTAAAGTCCGCCCGAAGCTTCTCCATCACGGGAGCGGGAACGGTATAGCTCCCCTTCTCCTTCAACTGCGCCATATAGTCCGCCACAGCTTTGTCGTCCTGGCCGGAGAGGGCGAAGAGCAAGCGTTCTAGGTTGCTGGAAACCAGGATGTCCATGGAGGGGGACATGGTGGTGTGGAAGGGGCGGTTCTTATTGTAGGTGCCGCTGTTGATAAAGTCCGTGAGGACATTGTTGCTGTTGGAGGCACAGATGAGCTTACCCACAGGCAGGCCCATTTCCTTGGCATACCAGCAGGCCAGGATGTTGCCAAAGTTCCCGGTGGGCACGCAGTAATTCACCCGCTCCCCCATCTGAACCTTCCCCTGGCCCAGCAGGTCACAGTAGGCAGAGATATAATACACAAGCTGGGGCAGGATGCGGCCCCAGTTGATGGAGTTGGCAGAGGAGAAGAAATACCCCCGCTGGGCCAAATCCTCCCGGAGCTTTTCGTCGGAGAAAAGGACCTTCACTCCGGTCTGGGCATCGTCGAAGTTGCCCCGGACGGCGCATACCCCCACGTTGTCCCCCTGCTGGGTCTGCATTTGCAGTGCTTGGACAGCGGACACCCCGTCCTTGGGGTAAAACACCAGGATTTTCGTCCCTTTTACATCTTTGAAGCCCTCCAAAGCGGCCTTGCCGGTATCCCCAGAGGTGGCCACCAGGATGCACACCGTCTTTTCCTCCTGGTTCTTCACCAGAGAGGCAGAGAGCAAGTGGGGCAGAAGCTGCAATGCCATATCCTTAAACGCGGAGGTGGGGCCGTGCCACAGTTCCAGGCAGTAGGTGTCCTCGTTGATGCTGTGGAGGGGGGCAATGCGGCTGTCGTCAAACTTCTCCGCAGAGTACCCTGCCTGGGTGTAGCGGGTCAATTCTTCTTCGGAGAAATCCTCCAAGAAGAG
Source organism: Evtepia sp. (assembly GCF_056797215.1). NCBI lineage: Bacteria > Bacillati > Bacillota > Clostridia > Eubacteriales > Evtepia > Evtepia sp. Next base: position 4,873 of record NZ_JBQILM010000013.1, on the reverse strand, counting down.
CTTCATCACCGCCACCGCCCGCTGGCCATAGGACTTCCCCACCAGGTCCTGGAAAAACTCCGGGGTGAGCTTGGGCAGCACTTCGGGGGTCAGCAGGCCGCCATCCCAGGCCAACCCTTGGGCAATGGCCTGGCTAGCGCTGAGGGAGACGGTCTTATCTCTTGTGCTTACATAGTTCATTGGGTATCACGTGCCTTTCTGAAAATCAAAACAATATCGTAAGATGCGAACATCCTGCATGTATCAAAACGCATTGGGCCAATGGCGGATCACCGGCTCCCGTGTCTGCTCCCCCTGGGGGGCATAGACCTCCACCACATCGAAGCGGGGTTGGAGCTTGGAGGGATGTCCCGCCAAATAATGCAACGCCGCAGTGCGAAGTTTTTTCTGTTTAGACCAGGTGACAAACTCCCTTGCCTGGGCCATGCGGTCATTTTTCCGCAGCTTTACCTCCACAAAGCAGAGGTAGCACCCCTGGCTGGCCACCAAATCCAGCTCCCCTTCCCGGCAGCGGAAGCGGCGGTCTAGGATGCGGTAGCCCGCCCGTTCCAAAAAGTGGGCCGCCTGTTCCTCACCCCATAGGCCCAGGGCCGTGCAGTCGCCGCCCCTCACAGCTTTTTCAAAAAGCTGCGGCGGTGGATGGGGCAGGGCCCAAACTCCCGCAGCAGGGCATAGTGCAGTTTTGTGGGGTAGCCCTTGTGACGCTCAAAGCTGTATTGGGGATACTCCTCCGCCATGGTACACATGAAACGGTCCCGGGAGACCTTAGCCAGGATAGAGGCCGCCGAAATGGAAGCGCTCTTCCCGTCCCCCTTCACAATGGTCTGGTTGGGCAGGGTAATTCCCTGGCTCCAATTCCCGTCGATGAGGGCAAAGTCGGGTGTTACAGATAAGCCCTGGATGGCCCGTTCCATGGCCAGCATCCGGGCGTTCAGGATGTTCACCTGGTCAATCTCCCGCTCATCTGCCCAGCCCACACACCAGGCCACCGCCGCCTGGGTGATCTGCTCATACAACGCTTCCCGGCGTTTTTCCGTGACCTTTTTGGAATCGTTTAAGTAGGGAGCAGTCCAACCCCTGGGAAGGATCACCGCCCCGGCGCACACCGGCCCCGCCAGAGGGCCCACACCGGCCTCGTCCACACCGCACACCAGGGTGCGGCCCTGGGCGAAGCAGTCCTCCTCTATGACCCAGAATTCAGTCGCCTCCATGGCTCTCCTCCAAGTCCTCTGGCAGCTCTAAGGTAATACGTCCCAGCTTGCCCCCCCGGAACTCGTCCAGGAGGATGTTGGCCATACGCTCCAAATCCACCTCGCCGCCGGAGATCAAAAAGCCACGCTTCCGGGCCCCTTCCTCCAACAATTCCCAGCCGGTCTTGCCCTCTTGGGGCTGAATCTTGAAACGGGCGGTGAGAGCCTCCGGCTTGCGCTTGGCCAACAGTTCAATGAGATGGCAGGACAAGGTTTCCACGTCCATGATGGCATCCCGCACCGCCCCAGTGAATGCCAAATGGAGGCCGATGGTCTCGTCCTCAAACTTGGGCCAGAGGATGCCAGGGGTGTCCAACAGCTCCAAACTCTGGTCCACGGTGATCCACTGCTTCCCCCGGGTGACCCCAGGGCGGTCAGAGGCCTTGGCAGACTTGCGCTTGGCAACTTTATTGATAAAGGTGGATTTCCCCACATTGGGGATGCCCACTACCATAGCCCGGACAGGACGCCCCACCTGGCCTTTCTCCCGCCAGCGGGCAATCTGTTCCTTCAAAGCCTCCTGCATCACCGGGGAGAACCGCTTCACCCCTGTGCCGCTTCGGGCATCGCACTCCAACACAGATATCCCCCGGGCCCGGTAATAGGCCCCCCAGGCCTTGCTGGCAGCGGGGTCCGCCTGGTCGGCCCGGTTGAGGATCACAACCCTGGGCTTCTCCCCTACCAGCTCGTCGATGTCTGGATTCCGGCTGGCAATGGGGATACGGGCGTCAATCACCTCAGCCACCACGTCCACAAATTTCAAATTTTCCGCGATCATCCGCCGGGTCTTGGTCATGTGACCGGGGTACCACTGGATGTTCATACCTTCCCGGCCCCCTCTCTTTTGTATCCTAATTTGAGCTTGTATCATTGCATGAATGCTTTATTATACATGATTTTTTCCCTCCTGAAAAGGGGGAATTTTTTAGTCCCTTTTCAGAAAAGTGTTGCTGGGATATAACTTCGGCGGTTTCCACAAAAGCACATTGAAACAGTAGGAGTCCTGTGCTATAATCGGCTCGACAAATCGAAAGTTAGGAGGAATTTATTTTGAAAAAAATCGGAATTACAATTATAAAATCCATAGGCTTTTTTCTGGGATGGGCAATATTGGTTTCTATCTTGCCGTTATCAGATTCAAAGGAACAAGCTATATGGAGGTTATGGGCAGAAATTACACCTCTATTGGCAATAGCAGTGTTTACTCTCATCTTTTGGCTTGCTGAAAAGAAAAACGTAGAGTTACATTTATTCGATAATCCAGTAAAGGGAATAGTATTGGGAGTAATTACAGGGAGTGTATGGTTAGCTGTTCCTGTTTTGGTAATGTATGTAGCAAAAATTATCCATTTTGGCGGAACTAACTTAATTAACCTATTTCCTATTTGGTTGCTGGCAGTATTTCTAAATACAATTATGCAGGAACTTCTTGTACGTGGTTACTTGTACCAAATGCTTAAACAAAAGCACAATATAATTGTGGCTACGATTGTGACAACAATACTTTTTACAGCATTGCACGGAGGGGCATTTGAAGCGGGTGTTATTCCTGTTTTAAATGTACTTACTATGAGCTTGCTTATGACAGCAGTCCTTGAATATAGTGGCTCTATTATAGCACCAATTATTATGCACTTTTTATGGAATGGAATTGGTGCATTAGTTATAGGTGGTGTGTCACTTGCTGATGACTATCCAAATCTGTTTGTTACGATTTTTACTGGAAACGATATTTTGTCCGGCGGAATTTGCAAAATTGAAGGAAGCATTATTGTTCTAATTGTCAATGTGGTTTTGATTGCACTTTTTATATTTATACAAAAGAAGAAAATGTAAGAATTCCAGTTTATTGGGCGGCCATTCAGTAATGGGTGGCTGCCCGTTTTGGATATTTTGACGAGTGGTTTGACGAAGTGGTCTTCAGCAACACTAATCTGAAAAGGGAGTTTTTTGATATATTGACCAAAAGGGCAGCAACCCATGACAAATTGTTACTCCCTGCTGCAATTTATCCCTGCCACCCCCGGTCTGCGGGGTCCAGTGTCCCGGCAGCCGTGTACAGCAATGCGTTACAGATCGCGGCGGCCACATTGCTCCCCCCCTTGCGGCCCATGGCCACAATAGCGGGGACCTGGCAGCGATGGCAACAGTCCCACAGGCGTTCCTTGCTCTCCACCACGTTTACAAAGCCCACAGGCACGGCAATCACCAGCGCCGGGCGGTACCCCTGTTCCATCTCCTGGCAGAGGCTGAGCAGGGCTGTGGGGGCATTGCCGATGGCAAAAACCCCGTTGGGCACAGCTTGCGCCGCTTTTTTCATGGACACAACAGCCCGGGTCGTCCCCTCATTTCGGGCAGCCTGGGCCACCTCCGGGTCTGCCATAAAACAATAGGCCTTGCCCCCCAGACGTTCCAGCGCCGCCTTACTCACCCCAGCCAGAGCCATATTGGTGTCGGTGACAATAGGGGTCCCGTCCCCCAGGGCCGCTGCCCCCAGGGCAACGGCATCGGGCGTAAACCGCAAATGTTCCACATAGTCAAAATCCGCCGTGGTATGGATTACCCGCCGCACCACGGCAGCATTCTCCTCCGGCAACACAATTCCACGCTGCTCCAACTCCTGGCAGATGATTGCCATACTGCTGCGCTCAATATCTCCTGGAAGGGTATGCTTTATCGTTCTATCTTGCAAGCGTTCTCTCTCCTCTTTTCTCCGGTCAGCCCCATCATGTCATAGACCGCCGCCAGATCCAAACTGGCCCGTACGCCCTCTGCCAGCTTATCGAACTGTTCCTGCTGATAGGCCCAATGGGATACCGCCGGTTTTTTCTCCATCTCCACGCCCTTGCGACGGCACAGCATCTGTGCCACATACTCTGTCAAGGCCCCGGAATCGAACAATCCATGAAGATACGTTCCAAATACATTGCCCCTGGCGCAGCCCTCTGGCCGGCCATCGGGGAATCGGGCAAAGGCCTCTCCCCCCACGATAGACTTCCCCGTGTGGATCTCATAGGCCTCTAACTCCGCCCCTGCCAAAGGCAGCGCCTGGACGGTGGCCCGCACCCTGGTGCGGGTCTTTTGGGCGGTAAATACGGTATCCACAGGCAGCAAGCCCAGACCTTCCAAGCTTCTTCCAGACACGCCCTCCGTCCCTTCCGGGTCGGATAAGGAGTTCCCCAGCATCTGATACCCGCCACACACACCCAACACCGGTATTCCGCCGGCAGCACAGGCCAAAACACTGGCCTCCAACCCCTGCTCCCGCAGCCAGAGGAGGTCGTCCAAGGTGCTCTTTGTCCCCGGCAAGATAAGCAAATCCGGCGTGCCCAACTCCCGTAGGGTCTGAACATAACGCACCCCCATCAGTGGATGGGCCTCTAAGGGGGCAAAGTCTGTAAAGTTGGAGATATGGGGGAGCCGGATCACCGCCACATCCAGGGATGTCTCTTCCTCCCGCCGGGTCAGCCGGGGGGCAAGGGAATCCTCGTCGTCCAAATCCACTGGGAGGTAGGGCACCACACCCAGCACTGGCAGGCCAGTCTTTTCCTCCAACATGGTAAGGCCGGGACGGAGCAGGGCCTCGTCCCCTCGAAATTTGTTGATAATAAGCCCTCGAATCC
>NZ_JBQILM010000012.1:0-48782 GCF_056797215.1 Evtepia sp. | reverse complement strand
CAGGCCAAGGCCATCCACCAGGCCCTGGGGGGCAAGGGGGGCGGACAGCCGGGTATGATCCAGGGCAGCGTCACCGCCAGCCGGGCGGAGATCGAAGCCTATTTTGCCTGAAAGGAGGCCCCCCATGGCGAAGAAGTCCTCCCGCAACACCCGGGGCCGCATCGTGGCCGCCGCCTGGCAGCTCTTTTACGAGCAGGGCTATGAGAACACCACCGTAGACGAGATTGTGGAGAGCTCCGAGACCTCCAAGGGCTCCTTCTACCACTACTTCGGCGGCAAGGACGCCCTCCTGGGCACCCTCAGTGATCTCTTTGACGAAAAATATGAGTCCCTCCAAGAGACTATGGACCCCAACATGCCCGCCCTGGAACAGCTCCTCTTCCTCAACAGCGAGCTCTTCCGCCTCATTGAGAACAGCGTCTCCCTGGACCTGCTGGCCCGTCTCCTCTCCACCCAACTGGTGACCTCTGGGGAAAAGCACCTGCTCAACCACAAGCGTACCTATTACCGTCTGCTCCGGCGGATCATCGCCCAGGGCCAGGAGCGGGGGGAGATTGCCAAGCACCGCAGCGTCAGCGACCTGGTGAAGCGCTACACCCTCTGTGAACGGGCGCTGCTGTATGACTGGTGCCTGTGCTCTGGGGAATACTCCCTGCGCGACTACGCCGTACAGGTGATGCCCGTGTTCCTCTGCGATTTTTCCCCCGCGTTTCCGTCTAGTCTGCGTACAGAGGGAAACGCTTGAGATACAAGAGGTTCATCTACAGTTTAGGAAACGCGGTATAGACTATGGTCTGTACCGCGTTCTGTGTTGCGTTCTATTCCCATTCATGGTATGATATCGACATCTTTTGATTCGATCCATAGGAGGAACCCCAATGACCACAGCACAGATCTGTATCATTGCCACCATCCTGATCTATCTGGTGGCAATGGTCCTGGTGGGCGTGTATTTCAGCCGCAAGGGCGGCAGCTCGTCCTCCCACGAATTTTACTTAGGGGGCCGGAAGCTGGGCCCTGTCGTCACCGCCATGAGCGCGGAGGCCTCGGATATGAGCAGCTATCTGCTCATGGGCCTGCCGGGCCTGGCCTATATCGCCGGTGTGGCAGAGGTTGGCTGGACCGTGATTGGCCTGGCCGTGGGCACTTATCTCAACTGGCTCATCGTGGCCAAGCGCCTGCGCAACTACTCCGCCCACATGGGGGCCATTACCATCCCCGACTTCTTCTCCCGGCGCTACCGGGACCAGCGGCACGTCCTCTCCTGCATCGCCGCCGCCATCATCCTGATCTTCTTCGTGCCCTACACCGCGTCGGGCTTCAAGGCCATCGGTACCCTCTTCAACAGCCTCTTCGGCGTGGACTACCACGTGGCCATGATCGTGGGGGCCGCCATCGTCATTGCCTACACCGTTCTGGGTGGCTTCTTGGCAGTGTCCACCACGGACCTGATCCAGAGCATCGTCATGACCTTCGCCCTGGTGTTCATTGTGTTCTTCGGCATCGACCAGGCCGGGGGCTGGGACATCGTAGCCGCCAACGCCAGCGAGCTCCCCGGCTACCTGAACCTCACCCAGGGCTACGACGCCGCCACAGGGCAAGCCGGGAGCTACGGGGCCCTGTCCATCGTCTCCACCCTGGCCTGGGGCCTGGGCTATTTCGGGATGCCCCACATCCTCCTGCGCTTCATGGCCATTGAGGATGGGGACAAGCTGAAAATCTCCCGGCGCATCGCCACAGTGTGGGTGGTCATCTCCATGTTCATCGCCATCCTCATTGGCATCATCGGCTATAGCGTCTCCATGGCCGGAAAGGTCCCCATGCTGGGTTCCAGCGCCGAGTCGGAGACCATCGTCATCCAGCTGTCCAACCTGCTGAGCCAGTACGGGCCCTTCCTGGCCATCATCGCCGGTGTGGCCCTGGCGGGCATCCTGGCCTCCACCATGTCCACTGCCGACTCCCAGCTCCTTACCGCCGCCTCCGGCGTGTCCCAGGACCTGTTGCAGGACTTCTTTGGCATCAAGCTCAGCCCCAAGTCCTCTATGCTGGCGGCCCGGGGGACGGTCATTGGCATCGCCATTGTGGGCATCTTCCTGGCCTGGAATCCAGACAGCTCGGTGTTCCGCATCGTCTCCTTTGCCTGGGCAGGCTTTGGCGCCTCCTTCGGGCCCTTGATGCTCTTCTCCCTGTTCTGGAAGCGCACCACCAAGCAGGGGGCCATTGCCGGTGTCCTGGCCGGTGGCGTGATGGTCTTTCTCTGGAAGTTCGCCATCGCCCCCATGGGCGGTGTGTGGGCCATTTACGAGCTGCTCCCCGCCTTCCTGGTGAGCTGCCTGGTAATCCTGGTGGTCTCCCTCCTCACCCCGCCCCCTGCTTCGGAAATCGTGGCGGAGTTCGAGGACGTGAGCCGGCAAACCACTGGCAAGGCATGAGTTTGCTTACACTCTAATCCTCTCATAAAAAGCGCCCGGCGGGTCGAAAACATTCGGCCCGCCGGACGCTTTTATTGTTGCGTTTTAGAAAAGGGATATCTGGCTGGTCTCCGGCATAGAGCCCAGGGCCCCCGCCGCCCGGAGCTGGTCCACGTGGGCCTTGGAGACCTTGGGGCAGGCGGAGAGCAGCTCCTCCTGGGAGATGAACTGCCGCCCCTCCCGGTTCTCCACGATGGACAGGGCCGCCGACTCCCCTAAGCCCGGGATGGCGGTGAAGGGGGGCAGGAGGCTCTGCTTTTCCTCGTCCAGCAGGAACTTGGTGGCGTGGGAGCGGTAGAGGTCGATGTGCTCAAAGGTAAAGCCCCGGAGGTAGAACTCATAGCACACCTCCAAGGTGACCATCATATCCTCTTCCACGGCGGCGGCCTCCTTCTCCTTGGCGGCGATCTGCTTCATCTTCTGCTGGCAGACCTCCATGCCCATGCACATGCAGGTGGCGTCCAGGGCCTTGGCCCGGATGGAGAAATAGGCGGCGTAGAAGGCCAGGGGCCGGTGAACCTTAAACCAGGCGATGCGGAAGGCCATCATCACGTAGGCCACCGCGTGGGCCTTGGGGAAGAGGTAGCCGATCTTGGCCAGGGAGCCAATGTACCAGTCAGGGACGTTGTTCTCCCGCATAGCCTCCTCCCAGCCAGGCTGGAAGCCCCCCTTCTTCACCTTCCCCTTCCGCACTGCCTCCATGATGTCAAAGGCAAGTTTGGGCTCCACCCCCATCTCCATGAGGTAGAGCATGATGTCATCCCGGCAGCCCACGGTGGAGTCTACCGTGGCAGTCTGGGAGAGGATCAGGTCCCGGGCATTGCCCAACCACACGTCGGTGCCGTGGGAGAAGCCCGACAGCCGCACCAGGGTGTTGAACTTGGTGGGCTGTGTGTCCATGAGCATTTGCCGGGTGAAGCGGGTGTTGAACTCCGGCACCGCCACCGCCCCAGTGGGGCCCAGCACCGGGTCGTTCTGGTAGCCCAGGGGGGTGGAGTCGGTGAAAATCTGCATGGTCTCCGGGTCGTCCAAGGGGATCTCCTGGGCATTGACCTGGGTGAGGTCCTCCATCATCCGGATCATGGTGGGGTCGTCGTGCCCCAGCATGTCCAGCTTCAGGAGATTGTCCTCCATCTTATGGTAGTCGAAGTGGGTGGTGATGATGTCCGTGCCGGTGTCGTCGGCGGGATGCTGGACGGGGCAGAAATCATAAATCTCCCGGTCTTGGGGGATGACCACCATGCCCCCGGGGTGCTGGCCAGTGGTGCGGCGCACGCCGGTGCAGCCCAAGGCCAGGCGTGTCTCCTCCGCCTTGGTCACCTGGAGGCCCCGGGCGTCCAGGTATTTTTTCACATAGCCGTAGGCGGTCTTTTCCGCCACGGTGCCGATGGTCCCCGCCCGGAACACGTGGCTCTCCCCAAAGAGCTCAAAGGTGTAGCGGTGGGCGTTGGCCTGGTACTCCCCAGAAAAGTTCAGGTCGATGTCCGGGACCTTCTTGCCGCCGTAGCCCAAAAAGGTCTCGAAGGGGATGTTGAAGCCGTCCTTCACGTAGGGCGTACCGCATACGGGGCAGACCCCGTCGGGCATGTCCGCCCCGCAGCCGTGGCCCTCCCCGGCGGCAAAGTCGGAGTGCTTGCACTTGGGGCAGCGGTAGTGGGGGGGCAGGGAGTTCACCTCGGTGATGCCCGAGAGGAAAGCCACGATGGAGGAGCCCACAGAGCCCCGGGAGCCCACCAGGTAGCCATGCTCCAAGGAGTTTTGCACCAGCTTCTGGGCGGACATATAGATCACGTCGTATTTCCGCTCAATGATGCCCGGCAGCTCTAGCTGGATGCGGTCCTTGACGATCTGGGGCGGGTCCTCCCCGTAGAGCTCGTGGGCCTTGTCCCACACCAGGTTGTAGAGCTCCTTGTCAGAGTCCTTCAGCTTGGGGGCAAAGAGGCCGTCGGGGAGGGGTTTCACCTCGTCGCACCAGGAGGCCACCAAATTGGTGTTGGTGACCACCACCTCATAGGCCTTTTCCTTCCCCAGGTAGGCGAATTCGTCCAACATCTCCTGGGTGGTGCGGAAGTACAGGGGGTTGGGGGAGTCGGCATCGTCGAAGCCCTTGGTGTCCAGGAGCACGTGGCGGTAGATTTCGTCCTCTGGGTCCAGGAAGTGGACATCCCCGGTGGCGCACACGGGCTTCCCCAAGGCCTCCCCCAGGCGGACCACGGTGCGGTTCCAATCCTTGAGCTGGTTCCTGTCCCGGGCGATGGTCTTGCCGTTCTTGTCCGGGCGGAGCATAAAGCCGTTGTTGCTCAAGGGCTGTATCTCCAAGAAGTCATACCAGGAGGCGATGCGGCACAGCTCCTGCCAATCCTTCCCCCGGATGATGGCCTGGTACAGCTCCCCCGCCTCGCAGGCGGAGCCCAGAATGAGGCCCTCCCGGTTGGCGTTGATCTCCCGCTTGGGCATGATGGGGAAGCGCTTGAAATAATCCAAATGGGCCAGGGAGATGAGCTTATAGAGGTTGCGCAATCCCGTCTGGTTCTTGGCCAGGACAATCAAGTGCCGGGGCATCCGCTTGGCCTTGCCTATGGTGGCAGTCCGGGACAAGTCCTCGTTGATCTGTTGGAGGCTGCGCACCCCCCGGTCCCGGAGCATTTGGAAGAAGGGGGTGAGCATATAGCCCACCATGGCCGCGTCGTCGCTGGCCCGGTGGTGGTTGAAGTCCGGCAGGTTCAGGTGCCGGGAGATGATATCCAATTTATATTTCCCCAGCTCTGGCAACAGGTTCTGGGCCAGGGGGAGGGTGTCCAAATAGGTGGGTTCAAAGGGGATGCCGTAGCGCTGGCAGCCCTCCCGGATAAAGCCGATGTCAAACTCTGCATTGTGGGCAGCCAGGGGCCGGTCCCCTACGAAGTCCAAAAAGGCCCGGATGGCCTCCTCCTGGCTGGGGGCCCCTATCAACATATCCTCGGTGATCCCTGTGAGCTGGACGATGTTGGGGGGCAGGGGGCGCTGGGGGTCCACGAAGGTCTGGAAGCGCTCGGTGATCTCCCCCTTCTCCCACACCGCCGCGCCGATCTCGGTGATCCGGTCCTCCTGGCGGGAAAGGCCGGTGGTTTCCAAGTCAAAGCAGACGATGGGGGCGTCCAAGTCCTGCTCCTGGCTCCCCCGGATGGTAAGGCGCTCGTCCACGTCGTTGATGTAATAGGCCTCGGTGCCCAAGAGCACCTTGGTTTTCCCCTTGGCGGCGTTCCAGGCGTCGGGGAAGGACTGGGCCACCCCGTGGTCGGTGATGGCAATGGCCGGATGGCCCCAGGCGATGGCCCGTTTCACCACGTCAGCGGTGTCTGTCAGGGCATCCATCAGGGACATGCGGGTGTGGAGGTGGAGCTCCACCCGCTTCTCCGGAGCGTCGTCGGTTTTCACCGGCTTCTCCGCCGTCTCGATAATCAGGGGTTCCAGGACCATGTCATTGTCGAAGCGGTTCAGATTCAGACGGCCGGCAATCCGCAGGCGCATCCCCTTCTTCACCCCCTGGACGATGGGGGCGCCCTCGTCCCCAGGCATGAACTTGTTCACCCGGATGGAGCTGGTGTAGTCGGTGATATCAAAGCTGATGACCCAGGCGTTGCGCTTGCTGAGCTCCTTGTGCTCCACAGCGAATACGTCCCCCTCCACGGTGACGGTGCCCATGTTCAGCTCTAGGGTGTTCATGGGGATGGGGGCTTTTTTGATCTGCCGGGGACCATAGATGCGCTTGACCCGGAAGCCCGCCTCCTTCTCATGGTGCTCCAAGGCCTGCTTCATGGCCTTTTGGCGCATCTCCCTGGTCTGGCGGAACAGGCGTTCTTCCTCTGTCTCCTGGGGCACTTCCTCCTGGACGGGAACTTCTTCCACCGGGGGCAGCGCTTCCTGTTCCGGCGGCGGGGCGGTCTCCTCAATGGGGGGCGCTTCTTCCACCGGGCCGGGGAACAGGGGGGTGAGCCGCAACCCGTTCAGGCCATAGGCCGCCCGCACCGCCTCCCCCACCGCCTGAAGCAGGGACTCCGGCGGAGGCTCCGGGCAGCGCAGCTTCGCGTCCATGACGCGGGTGCTGCTCTCCACCACCGCCGAGGCCACAAGCCACCCTTCCAGAGCGGGCAAAAGCTCCGGGGCGGGGCGGTAGCGGGCAAACACAGTCAGAAACGGCAATTCTTTCTCTGGCATAGTCTCGGTTCCTTTCCAGGGTGAAATCACAATCAATATGTAGCGTCAAAGGGCCTCGATCATGGCCATCAGCTCCTCCACCAAAGCCTCCTGGGGGACTTTCTTCACCACTTCCCCCTGGCGGAACAGCAGGCCGAAGCCGTTGCCCCCGGCAATGCCCACATCGGCGGCGGCGGCCTCTCCGGGGCCATTTACCGGGCAGCCCATCACCGCCACGGTAAGGTTCTTCTTCACGTCCTTTAGCCGTGCCTCCACTGCTTGGGCTAAGGGGATCAGGTCGATTTTCGTCCGGCCGCAGGTGGGGCAGGCAATCAGCTCTGGCCCGTCCTGGCGCACCCCCAGGGCTTTCAAGATATCCCGGGCCACATAGACCTCCTCCACTGGGTCGGCGGTGAGGCTCACCCGGATGGTGTCCCCCACCCCCTGGGGCAGCAGCCCCGCCAGGGCGGCGGCCTTGATGGTGCCCATACGCACGGTGCCTCCCTCAGTGACCCCCAGGTGGAGGGGGTAGTCCGAGCGCTCATGCATCAGCCGGTAGGCGGCCATGGTCACAGGGACGGAGGAGGATTTCAGGGACACGCAGATGTCGTGGAAATCCCAGCGCTCCAACAGGGCGATGTGGCCGAAGGCGGATTCCACCAGGGCTTCCGGGGTAACGCCGCCGTGCTTGGCCAAAAGGGGCTTTTCCAAAGAGCCGCCGTTGACCCCAATGCGGATGGGGATGCCCTTCCGGGCCGCCGCCTGGGCCACCGCCCGGACGTTCTCCTCCCCCCCGATGTTGCCGGGGTTGATGCGCACCTTGTCCACCCCGGCGTCGATGCAGGTGAGGGCCAAGCGGTAGTCAAAGTGGATATCCGCCACCAGGGGCAGGCCGATCTGGGCCTTGATCTCTGCAATGGCCCGGGCGGTGGCCTGGTCCGGCACGGCCACCCGGACGATCTCACAGCCGGCGGCGGCCAAGCGGCGGATTTGGGCCACGGTGGCCTCCACATCGGCGGTGGGGGTGTTGGTCATGGATTGAATGGAAACGGGGGCCCCCCCACCAATGGGGAGGCCGCCTACGTGGATTTGTTTTGTCATGGTTGTGCTCCTTGTGGTTGGACAACAATTTGCTTGGGCTGCCGCCCAAACCTGCCCAGGGGGGCCAGCCCTCCTGGACTCCCTGCCACCTTTTGAAAAAGGTGGACGAACGCTTTATTTGTGCTGCCCGCAGCTCATTGGAACAGCTTAAACACATCGCTGAAGGTCACCGCCAGCATGAAAATCATCAGCAGAGCAAAGCCCAGGCCGTGGAGATAGGCCTCGTACTTCCCGTCCAGCCGCCGCCGGGTGATGAGGAACACCGCCTCGCTCACCAGCAGCAGGAAAATCCGTCCCCCGTCCAGGGCCGGGATGGGCAGCATGTTCATGATGGCCAGGTTCACCGCGATGAGGGCGATGATATAGAACACGTTTTGGAGCCCGGCGGACACACTGCCCCCCTGGCTCCCCGCCTCCCCCAGGTAGCTGACGATACCCACAGGGCCGGACATATCCTGCAAGCCCACCTTTCCGCTGACCAGCATGCCCAGCCCCGACCACACGGCCTTGGCAAAATAACAGCAGGTGTCGAAGCTCTGCTTCATCACAGCAGGGAAGCTGGCCTCCTGGACGGTGAAGTTGATGCCGTAGCGCTGGACGGTCTTGCCGTCCACCTGGTAGTCCCGCAGGGTAATGGGCAGGCCCTTCCGCTCCAACCGCTCCCCGTCGCGCTCCACCACCAGGTCCATGGTCTCCTTGTCCTTGGCCGCTGCCAGATAGGCGTTCACGTCGGCATAGACCCAGACCTTTTGGCCGTTGATGGACAGAATCCGGTCCCCCGGCAGCAGGCCCGACGCCCCGGCGCAGGGGAAGCCTTCCGCGAAATCCCGCACCACCGGCACCACAAAGCTCCCCACGTGGGCAAACATCAGGGCCACAATGAGAAAACCCGCCAGCAGGTTGGCCAAAGACCCCGCCGCCAGGATGATGAGCTTACGCCAGGGGGCCTTGTTGGAAAATGCGGCGGGGTCGTCGCTGCCCTCGTCCTCCCCCTCCATGGCGCAGAAGCCGCCGATGGGCAGCAGGCGCAGAGAGTATTGGGTCTCCCCCCACTTCCGGGAAAACAGCAGGGGGCCCATGCCGATGGCAAACTCGTTCACCCGCACCCCCAGGAGCTTGGCGGAGAGGAAGTGGCCCCCCTCATGGACTGCCACCAGCACGCCAAACAGGAGGATCCCCACAATAATATACAACAAATCCTTCACCCCTTTGCATGTTGCGCTTTTACACGTCCAGCGCTGCCTGGGCGGCCTCCCGCGCCAGGTGGTCCGCCCGGTGGACAGCCTCCAAGGACAGCGGTTCCCGCGCCACCTGGTCCAGGGCCGCCTCCACCACCCGGGGGATGTCCAAAAAGCCCAGCTTCCCCTCCAAAAAGCCTGCCACGGCCACCTCGTTGGCCCCGTTGAGGATGGCGGGGGCGGTGCCCCCCTCCTTGGCAGCGGCGATGGCCAGGGCCAGGCAGCGGAAGGTCTCCAAGTCCGGCGGGGCAAAGTGCAGGGGGCCGCAGCCCAGCAGGTCCAGCCGCCGGGCGGGGCCGGGGACCCGGTTGGGGTAGGTCAGGGCGTATTGGATGGGCAGGCGCATATCCGCCTCCCCCATCTGGGCCAGGACGCTTCCATCACAGTATTCCACCGCGGAGTGAACTATGCTCTCCCGGTGGACCAAAATCTTGATTTTTTCTGCCGGGACCTGGAACAGGGACATGGCCTCCAGCAGCTCCAAGCCCTTGTTCATCAGGGTGGCGGAGTCGATGGTCACTTTCGCCCCCATGGACCAGTTGGGATGTTTGAGGGCGTGTGCCGGGGTGACTTCCCGCAGCTGCTCCCGGGTCCAGCCGAAGAAGGGGCCCCCGGAGGCAGTGAGGAGGATGCGTTGCAGCTCTCCCCGCAGGCTGCCTTGCAGGCATTGGAAAATGGCGGAGTGCTCCGAGTCCACCGGCAGGATCTCCGCCCCCTTCTCCTTGGCCCGGGCCATCACCAGGGGCCCGGCGCACACCAGGGTCTCCTTGTTGGCCAGGGCAATGCGCTTCCCGGCGTCGATGGCCGCCAGGGTGGGGTCCAACCCGGCGATGCCCACCAGGGCCGCCACTACCGTGTCCGCCTGGGGCAGGGCCGCCGCCGCCAAGAGCCCCGCCTCCCCGGCCAGGACCTGGATGTCCGTGTCCGAGAGGCGTTGCGCCAAAGAGGCGGCGGCGGTGAAGTCCGCCGCCGCTACCAGCTTGGGATGAAATTGCCGGGCCTGGGCTTCCAACAGGTCCACGTTGCTCCGGGCGGTGAGGGCCGCTACGGGGATACCGCAGGCTGCCGCCACCTCCAAGGTCTGCGTCCCGATGGAGCCGGTGGACCCCAGGATGGAAATACTGTGCATGTCCAGCCCTCCTTTAACCCAGCCGGAAGGCCGGGAAATAGTGGATCAGCAGCTCCACCAGGGGTGCGCAGAAGATTACGCTGTCAAAGCGGTCCAACACGCCACCGTGGCCGGGGAGCAGGCCGCTGAAGTCCTTGATCTTCCGGGTGCGCTTGATATAGGAGAACGCCAGGTCCCCGATCTGGGTCATGATGCCCCCCAGCAGGCCGTACACGGCGAGGAAATAATAGTTGGCCGTGGCCCCCGTCACCAGGTGGACCCCCAGGCCATAGAGCAGGCAGGCGGCGATGCCGAACACCAGACCGCCAATGCAGCCCTCTAAGGTCTTGTGGGGGGAGAGGTTGGGGGTGATGCTGCGCCGCCCCAAGTGCATCCCGGTAATCATGGCCGCAGCGTCCACGATGAAGGGCAGGAAGATGGGCAGGGCGATATAGTAGTCCCGCAGGTACAGGTTCCCCACCCGCACCACAGAGGACAGGCAATAGGCGATGAACAGGGCGAAGAAGAACGCCGCCCCCACCTTTTCCACTTTCACCCGGAAGCTGCTGGCAAAGGCCTCTAGGAAGATGAGCACCAGGTAGGCCAAGAGCACCAGCAGCCCAAGAATCCGCTTCTCGCCAAAGTAAACCCAAAAGGGGATGGCCATGGCCAAGGCGGCAGTGTACAGGGCCAAGCGGGGGTGGTTCATCCCCATAGCCCCCATGGCCTCATAGGTGCCGATGGCGGAGAGGACCGCGATCATGGCCGGTGTAAAGGGTTCCGGCAGCAGGTAGAGCACCAGGAGGATGGCCGGCACCCCGGCACAGGCCACGATGATCCGATTTCTCATTTGTTATCCGCTCCTTTCACGTGTCCAGGGCGCATTTGTTGCCCAAAGAAGGGGCAAACACACCCAAATGGAGCAGGACCAAAAGGAAGCGGATCGGTCCAGCTCATGGGGGCAGGGGCCTATGCAACGGCAGGCGTTGGCTCAGATCCCCCCGAACCGGCGTTTGCGGCCTTGGTAGGCCAGCAGGGCCTGGTCCAGGACTTCAGGGGTGAAGTCCGGCCAGAGGACGTCGGTGAAGTAAAGTTCGGCGTATGCCGACTGCCAGGGCAGGAAGTTGGACAGCCGCAGCTCCCCGCTGGGGCGGATGACCAGGTCCGGGTCCGGCAGGCCCCGGGAATCCAGGTAGCGGGAGAAGAGCTCTTCGCTGAGCCCCTCCGGGTCCTGGCGGCCTGCCTGGCAGTCCTGCCCCCAGGCCCGGATGGCCCGGAGGATTTCATCCCGCCCGCCGTAGTTGAGGCAGACGTTGATCTGGTATTTGGCCCCTGCCACCGCCTGTCCGGCGGCTTGGGTCTCCAAACACAGGGTCCGCAGCTCCGGGGGCAGCGGGGTCAGGTCCCCGAAGAAATGGATGCGGAACCCGTCCCGTTCCATTTTTTCCAGGGCCTCCAACAAATATTTCCGCAAAAGGCCCATAATGGCGGAGACCTCCTCCATGGGGCGTTTCCAGTTCTCCGTGGAGAAGGCATACACCGTCAGGTAGGGGATGCCCAGGTCCCGGCAGCGGTAGGCGATGGTGCGGAAGGTCTCCGCCCCGGCGGCATGGCCGGCAGTCCGGGGCAGGCCACGCTGTTGGGCCCAGCGGCCGTTGCCGTCCATGATGATGCCGATGTGCCGGGGCAGACGGTCCAGGTCCAGGGCTGTTTCCGCCGCAGGCGCCGGGGCCGCTTTCTTTTTATGAAAGAGTGCCATCGGGAGCTCAGACGGCCATCAGCTCAGCCTCTTTCTGGGCTGTGAGCTCATCCAGTTCCTTGATGCGCTTGTCGGTGAGCTTTTGGATGTCGTCTTCCAGCTCTTCCTGGTCGTCCTCGGTGATCTCGGAATCCTTCTTCATCTTCTTGAGCTTTTCCATGGCGTCCCGGCGGATGTTGCGCACGGCCACCTTGCCGGTCTCGCCGTACTTCTTCACCTGCTTGGTGAGCTCTTTCCGGCGCTCCTCGGTGAGCTGGGGAAAGGCCAGGCGGATCACCTTGCCGTCGTTCTGGGGGTTGATGCCCAGTTCTGAAATCAGCAGGGCCTTTTCGATGGCCTTGAGCAGGGTGGCGTCCCAGGGCTGGATCACCAGGGTACGGGGGTCCGGGGTGGAGATGGAGGCCACCTGCTGCAAGGGGGTGGCGGTGCCGTAATACTCCACGGTGATTTTGTCCAGGACACCGGCGTTGGCGCGGCCGGCCCGGACACTGGCGAAATCGCTTTTCACGGAGTCGATGGTCTTTTGCATCTTTGCGTCGTATTCCTGATAGATCTCATTCATGATGGTTCCTCCTCAACAATGGTTCCGATCTGTTCCCCCAGCACCACCCGGCGGATGTTCTCCGGGTCGGCCAGGGCAAAGATCATAACTGGGATGTGGTTTTCCAAAGCCAGGGACGTGGCAGGCAGGTCCATCACCTGCAAATGCCCCGCCAGCACCTGGTCATAGCTGATGCGGTCGTATTTCACCGCCGCGGGGTCCTTCTTGGGGTCAGCGCTGTAGACCCCGTCGATGTTCTTGGCCAGCAGGATCATATCCGCATGGATCTCCGCGGCCCGGAGCACAGCGGCGGTGTCGGTGGAGAAGTAGGGGTTGCCGGTGCCGCCGGCGAAGATCACCACCTGCCCCTCCTTTAAGTAGCGGTCCGCTGTGGCGTAGGAGTAGGGCTGGGCCACCGGGCCCATGGGGAAGGAGGTGAGCACCTGGGCCCCCTGGCCCTGCTGTTCCAGCACCTCCTGGACGGCCAGGCTGTTGAGGACGGTAGCCAGCATCCCCATCTGGTCGGCGCGGCTGCGTTCCATTTTCCCGCCGCCGTCCTTCACGCCCCGCCAGATGTTGCCGCCGCCGACCACCAAGCCCAGCTGGACCCCCAGCTCCACACAGGAGCGGATCGCCTGGCACACTTGGCGGATAAAGTCGAAATCCAGGCCCCGCCCGGCTTGGCCTGCCAAGGCTTCGCCGCTGATTTTCAGCAGAACACGCTGATACTTTGCTTGTTCCATGACCATACCTCCCTGCGCCCAAGGCGCAGTTCCCGTTTCTCTCTACCGCCGGACCCAGTGCCTACTGGGCACCGTGCGGAGATGGTTCCCTTTATTTTAATATAAATTGTGCCGTTTGCATAGGGGTTTCTGAAAAGATTTTGGGAAAAAACCGCCGGAACCCCCCGCTTTTCCCGGCCTTTGGGGGAAAAACAAGGGGCACTGCCCCAGTTCACCGGAACAGTGCCCCTCTATCATGCAGCACCCTGCGCGTATTCTACGATTGCAACCTCTGTTATAATACTGTTGCGCACAGCGTGGACAATCCGCTCTAGCTGCTTGGCCACCTCGTCACTGAAGGACGCCTCCCCACATTGTTGGCACACCAGAGCAGGTACATTTTTCACGATCACCACACAGGTGCCCAGGTCAACAATAAACTTGGTCCTCTCTTCCTTGGTCTGCCCTTTGCAAAAGAAACATTTCATGGCGTTCCCTTCTTTCTTGTTTTCCAATCGCTTTCCCATTCATCGGGATCAGGCGCATAGGCCGTTATCATCCATAGTTCCTGTTCTCCCCGTCCGCAAACCACATGAAGATACCTTCCCGCAATGGTCATCCCCAGCAGCAGACAACTTGGAAAGGGGTAATCCTCTGGATACTGTTCGATGATCTCTCCTGTCCCTATGGCCTAGAGCACTTCATCCTGTGTTATGTTGCGAAGCATGAGCCGTTTCAATACGTGTGCCGTCCAACGAATGGCGCCACGTTTGCAGATGCTCCGCAGATCAGTGACAGATACACGCATAGGAGCTATCTCCCTCCTTGGTGATATTCATAGTATACCATAAATAAGAACGAGAAAGCAACCAATGTGGTCAGACAAAGCGCTGGTTCCTCTTTTGCCCATTTTTACTCCCCAAAGGTCTTGTCAAGGAGAATAGATTCGTGTATAATCTTACTCTGCCGCGAGGTGGCAGAACTTCCACTTGGAAAGAAGGGATCGCTACGTGGATGACACCAAGACCCGGATCATTTCCGCCACGATGAAAGCCGTGCGGCAGTATGGCCTGGAAGGCATGCGGGTCCAGCACGTCAGTGACCTGGCGGGCATCTCCCCTGGGGCGCTGTACCGCTACTTCGAGGGCAAGGACCAGCTGATCGTGGAATGCTTCACCTATGTGGACAAGCAGGCGGCAGCCATCTTTGAACAGTTACGCTTCAACCCCCTGACCATGCTCACCGACCCCCTGGGGGCCATTAAGAGCCTTTGGCTGCCCTATTTCCGCTTTTGGACCTCCCATCCAGATGAGACCGTTTTCTACCACCGCTTCCGGGACAGCAGCTTTTTCCCAAAATACGACAAGGGCCGGGACGTGGCCTATTTTGACACCTTCATCGGCATGGTCCATATGTTCAAGAAGGTGTTCCCCAAGCTAAACCAGATCAACCAGGACCTGCTGTGGCTCCATGTCCTCACCTCCACGGTGATGTATGCCAAATACGTGGTGGAGGGCGTCCTCCCCAACGACCAGGAGACAGAGGATGCCATTTTCCAATTGCTGCTCACCGGGCTCAACGGCTACCTGAAGCCAAAGCGGCCCAAGAAATCCAAAGGGGGAAACGCTCTGCTATAAGGTGGTATGTGGTATACCATCCAGTAAATAAACATTTATTTTTAGGGCCCATTCTTTTCTCCAAGCCCTATCATCAAACATTTTCGCACACTTTGAGAAGGAGCATGTCTTCATGGAAAAAATACTGATCGTGGACGACAGTGTCGTCCAGGCAACCCAACTGAAAAACATTTTGGACGATGAGTATGATGTGACCATCGCGCAAACAGCGGGAGAGGGCCTGCACCGGGCCAGCAGTGAAGCCTATTCCCTGATCCTGCTGGATGTGGTGATGCCAGAGATGGATGGCTTTACCCTGCTGAAAAAACTACAGGAGGAAATCATCACCCAAAACGTCCCGGTCATCTTGATCACCAGCCTCGCCGATGTGGAAAACGAGCAGCGGGGGCTGGTTCTGGGCGCTGTGGACTATATCACCAAGCCCTTCCACGCCCTGATTGTCAAGGCCAGGGTCAACACACACATCAAGCTGTACAACTACCGCAGGCAGGTAGAAGCGCAGTCCATGACCGACCAGTTGACCGGCATCGCCAACCGGCGCAAGTATGAGCAATACTGCGTGGCAAAGTGGCAGGATGCCGTCCGGCTGCAAGTCCCCTTTTCCATCTGCATGTTCGATATCGACCGCTTCAAGGTATACAATGACACCTTCGGCCACCCAGCCGGGGACAAGGTCATCGCCGCCGTGGCCAAAACCGCGGCCGCCCAGTTGCAGCGCAGCACTGATTTCCTGGCCCGTTATGGCGGGGAGGAATTCGTGGGCCTCATCATGGGCGCCCCCTCGGAAAAGATATTCCAGCACATGAAAACAATCCGCCAGGCAGTGGAGGACCTCCACATCCCCCACGACCCCTCCGTGTCCCAGTGGGTCACCATCAGCGTCGGCGGGGTCACCGTCATCCCCCAGGTGGGCAGCGACTATGATTTTTATTTGAAGGTGGCGGACACCATGCTCTATGACGCAAAAAAGCACGGCCGGAACCAGGTGGTCTGGGCAGACGAGCGCATGAAGCAGTTGTGGGAGAAAGGCGCCTCCCTTTGATTGCGGGGAGCAGTCTTTGAAACAGGAGGGATACCATGGGATTCTTCAATTTATTTGGCAAAAAGGCAAAGGAGCCCCAGCCCCAGGAGAGCGCCAGCGCTGGGGAGGAACTGGAAGCCTATTCCGGTATGCGGGTGGAGGTCACCACCTTTGAGGGGCAGCTCCTATTTGTGGCAAAATTGTTGGGCCTCCACGAGGACAAGGCCCAGCTGCACCTATATTCCGAGACCATCCTCCCCCAGGACAGCGAGCCCCTGCGGGTGCGGATTCGGGGATACAGTGACCATGAACGCAAAGCCGTCTATATGGAGGGCACCATCTCCCCCCTGCCCCACAATGTTTGGGCGGTGGAGGAGCTGGTGCTTTGCAGGGTCGGGAACGACCGGGCCTTCTTCCGCCTGAGCACCAATCTCGACGCCACCGCCACCATGTTCAGCGGCTTGGAGGCAGGGGAAAAGCCCTGCAAGCTGCTGAACATCAGCGTAGGCGGGGCCAGCATCCGTTCCGAATGCAAATACCACATGGGGGATAAGTTCCTCTTAAAGGTCAAGCTGCTGGAGGACCGGCCCATCTCCGCCATATTCAGCCAGGTGGTGCGCATTATCGAAAAGGACGGCACCAGCTTTGACTATGGCTGCCAGTTCCTAGAGCTGACCGAGGAGGACCAGGAGAAAATCACCCAGAATATTTTCGCGGTCCAGCTCCAGACCAGGGCCCGAAGCTGAAACCTCGCCCGCTGGCTGTCTTGCAATCCCAGGAGAAGTCTGCTAGACTAAGAAAAAATAGAAAGGATACCTATTTTATGAAAAAGCTTTGTCTCTCTCTCCTCTTGGTCCTGACCCTGAGCCTGGGTCTGGCCACCCCGGCCCTGGCCGCCGGGTATTATCAAAGCCTTTCCCTCCCCGTCCTGGACCGCTACGCCGTCTCCTTTGAGGCGGCCCATGTGGAGCGGAAAACAGTACAGTCCGCTTTCTTGGGCGCGGATGACATTCTGGAGCCCTACGAAAGCGTCACCGTGAATCTGGTGCAGCTGCGCCCCGGCAGCCGGGTGACCGTCCCCAAGGGCATCCAGGAGGATGGCCGTATCGGCGTCCCCGGCGGGCCCGGACGCATGGTAGGCGATGGGCATTACATCACTTACTACATGGGTGCTGTCATGCCCTACCTCTTCCAGGGCAAGGCCGAGGACTCCTTCCAGCGCAACAACCTGGTCGTCTTCTATCATAACAACGAAGCATACTATGTGGTGATGGGGCCCAACATGGGCTCCGCCGGCTTCACCGACGTGGCCGACAGCGATTACTTCGCCCAGCCGGTGCAGTGGGCCGTCACCAAGGGGGTCACCAACGGCACCGGCAACCTGACCTTCAGCCCCGCCACCCCCTGCACCATGGCCCACATCATCACCTTCCTCCACCGGGCCCAGGGCTCCCCGGCGCCCACTGGGGGGAACCCCTTCTCTGACGTTACCACCCAGGATTATTTCTACAACCCCGCCCGCTGGGCGGCGCAGCAGGGCCTGGTGGAGGGCAGCGCCTTCCGTGGGGACACGGGCTGCACCCGTGCCAACGTGGTGACCTATCTCTGGAAGCTGGCAGGCAGCCCCGCCGCCTCTGGCTCTGTCTTTGCCGACGTGGCCGCGTCCTCTGAATTGGGTCAGGCCGTGGCCTGGGCAGCGGCCCATGGCATCGCCACAGGCACCTCCACCACCACCTTCTCCCCTGACAAGGTCTGCACCCGCGGGGAGATTGTCACCTTCCTCTACCGGGCCTATGGTCGCTAAACGCCTCCTGCCCCTGCTCCTGGCCCTGCTGCTCAGCGCCTGTGCCCCGGCCACCCCCGCCCAGGGAACCCAGGACCCTGAACTGACCCTGGCGGCCACCACCTACCCGGTGTACCTCTTCGCCTGCCAGGTAGCCGGGGATGTCCCCGACCTGCGCATCACCCTGGTGGTGAACCAGCAGCTCAGCTGCATGCACGACTACAGCCTCTCCATCACCGACATGAAGGTGTTGGAGGGGGCGGATGCCATCCTGCTCAGCGGCGCGGGGCTAGAGGACGCCATGGCCCCTGCCCTGGAAGCCGCCGGACGGCCCCTAATCGACTGCTCGGCAGGCATCCGCCTCCTCTGCTCCGCCCATGACCATGACCACGACCACGACCACGGCCATGCGGAGGAAGAAGGGGAGGAAACGGACCCCCACATCTGGCTGGACCCCCGGCGGGCCTGCCAAATGCTGGACAATCTGGCTCAGGCCCTGGGGGAGCTGGACCCGGTCCACGCCAAGCAGTTCAGCGCCAACGCCCAGGCCGCCCAGGAGGAAATCATGGAGAGCTATGAGCAGTTGAAGACACAGCTTGCCGCCCTCTCCCCCCGGTCCCTCATCACCTTCCACGATGGCTTTGCCTACTTTGCCGAGGCCTTTGACCTGGACATCCTGGAAGCCATCGAGGAGGAAGCCGGCAGCGAGGCCTCCGCCTTGGAGGTGAAGGAGATTTTGGCCCTGTTGGAGGCACATCGCCTCCCCGCCATCTTCACCGAGGTCAACGGGGCCACCGCCACCGCCCAGCTCATCGGGCGGGAGGCCGGGGTAACCGTGGCCCCCCTGGACCTACTCATGAGCAGCCGGGAGAGCCCTCTAGCGGGTACGGACCTCTACCTCTCCGTCCTCGCCGCCAACGTCAGCACCATTCAGGAGGCCTATCCATGCGCATAGCCAAACAACCCCACAGCCGCATTCCCCTCCCTGGCCGGCCAGGGACCTGCCGGCTGCGGGTGCAAAACCTTGAGATCACCTTGGAGGGGGCCCCCATCCTCCGGGATGTGAGCTTCCAGCTCAACTGCCGGGAGATCACCGCCCTCATCGGCCCCAACGGCGCGGGGAAGTCCTCCCTGTTCCGGAGTATTTTGGGGCAGATCCCCTACAGCGGTTCCATCCGCTTTGAGCTGGCGGGAGGCTACCCCAGCCGTCCCAAAATCGGCTACGTGCCCCAGAGCCCCAGCTTTGAGCGCAGCTGTCCCGTGAGTGTGCTGGACTTCTTCGCCGCCGCCATCAGCCGGTGGCCGGTGTTCCTGCCGGTCCCCGCCTCCCTGCGGGAAAAGGTCACAGACTGCCTCACCCGGGTTCACGCCGAAGCCCTGCTCCACAAGCGCATCGGGGCCCTGTCCGGGGGGGAGTTGCAGCGGGTGCTTCTGGCCTTGGCCCTAGAGCCCATCCCCCACATCCTCATCCTGGACGAACCCCTCTCCGGGGTGGACCGGGGCGGGGAGCACCTGCTCATGGAGATGCTGGACGAGATCCGCCAGAAGTACGACCTCTCCATCCTCTTCTCCACCCACGATTTTTCCACCCTGCGGCTGTACGCCGACAAGGTGATCCTGCTTCAACAGGAAATCCTCACCACGGGCACCCCCAGCCAAGTCCTCCGCTCCCCGGAGTTCCAGGCGGTGTTCCACCTGGATTTGGAGGAGGAAGGAGGCGACGGCCTGTGAGCGTTTGGTACTGGCTGGTGTCCTTCCTGCCCTTTGAGTGGGCGGCCCCGGACAGCATGTTTTTCATGAAGCACGCCCTGTTGGCCGTCCTGGTGGTGACGCCCCTCTTCGGCCTGCTCTCCACCATGGTGGTGGAAAGCCGCATGGCCTTCTTCTCCGACGCCCTGGGGCACTCCGCCTTTACCGGCATGGCCATTGGGGCCCTGTGCGGCTTCACCCAGCCGGTGGGAGCGGCGGTGGTGTTCTCCCTGGTGATCGCCCTGCTGTTCACCCTGGTGCGCCAGCACACCAGCATGGCCAGCGACACCGCCATCAGCGTCTTTTCCTCCGCCGCTGTGGCCCTGGGCATCTTCATCAGCACCCTGGGCAGCCAGAGCTTTACCAAGTTCAACACCCTGCTCATCGGGGACATTTTAAGTGTCCAGGTGGAGGAGATTGGCATCCTAGCCCTGCTGCTGCTGTTGTTGGTGCTGCTGTGGCTGGGGTCCTACAACCAAATGATGCTCTCCTCCGTCCACCAAGCCCTGGCGGACAGCCGGGGTATCCGGGTGGTGTGGCGGAATTTCCTCTTCACCGGGGCCATTGCCGTGGTGGTCACCATCTCCATGAGCTGGGTGGGGCTGTTGGTCATCAACGCCCTATTGGTGCTCCCGGCAGCGGCAGCCCGGAACGTGGCCCGGAACCTGCCCCAGTACCACCTGCTCTCTGTCGCGGGGGGACTGGTGTGCGGGGTGGCGGGGTTGATGCTATCCTATTACGTAGGGGCATCCACAGGGGCCTCCATCACCCTGCTGCTGGCCCTGTGGTTCTTTGTCACCCTGCTGCTGCGGAAGCGGCGGTGAGCGTACCTATGTACTGCTCAGGAAATTCAGGCACTACAGGCAGGGCAATTTCTATCAGAAACAAAAAAAGAGGGGCCGTCTCCATTCCAGACGGCCCCTCTTTTCATGGGCTCTGACCCTCACATCTCCTGCAACGCCAACCCCATCCCCCGGCATATGTTCTCCGTATCCCGGTCGAAGATAACAAGATATGCTGCCATATCCCCCAAATACTGCTGGATTGTCTCCATGGCCACCTCCAAGGCCTCCTCCTTGGGGTAGCCATAAATCCCGGCGGAAATCAGGGGGAATGCAATGCTCTTACAGTTTTTCCCCTTGGCCAGTTCCAGGGCAGTCCGGTAGCAGGAGGCCAGCTTTTCCCGCTCCCCATGGCTGCCGTCCTTCCACCGGGGGCCTACCGCGTGGATCACGTATTTACAGGGCAGCTTCCCCGCCCCGGTGAGTTTGGCGCTGCCGGTGTCGCAGCCCCCCAGGGTCCTGCACTCCTCCAACAGCGCCGGGCCCGCAGCCCGGTGGATGCAGCCATCCACCCCGCCGCCCCCCAGCAGGGAGCTGTTGGCGGCGTTGACGATGGCGTCCACCTCTAGCTTCGTGATGTCGCCTTTTACCAGTTGCAATGCCATAGGTTATCCTTCCCTTCCTGTTCGCTGTTTATATTGTGTCAAAAAAACGGCGGCGCCGAGCACTCTGCCTCGACGCCGCCTGGCTATGGTTCGTATTTGCGCGGGAGGGAAAAGGGTCAGTCCTCGTCCCCGTCCTTCTCCTCGTCCTCGACCACCAGATCCAGGGAAAAGCTGTCGCCGCAGTTGGGGCAGACCACTTCACCCACGTCCAGGACGCTCTCGTCAATGATGATATCCTCCCCGCAGCTGGGACACTCGATTTCAAAGAAATCGTCCAGGTCAAACAAATCCTCGTCGTCCTCGTCCAGCTCATCGAAAAGCATCGTCTCCACGTCGGCCACGTCCTCTGCCAGGGCTTCCAGCTCGTCGCCGGCAGCTTGGACCTCCACTTCCAGGTCCTCCACGGCCAGGCCCAGATCCTCCAGGATATCAATGATCTTCACCAGGAGCTTCCCCTCTTTGGAGTTCTCCAGGTCCAGGTCCAGCCCGTCTGCCAGGCCCTTCAGGTATGCGACTTTTTCAGAGATGGTCATCATAGACTCCTTTCTTACCGGTGGGTTGCGCTTCTCTGCGTTTGGGTGTTTCCATTAACCCTTGGCGCGCTCAAGATATTCGCCGGTGCGGGTGTCGATCTTGATCTTGTCGCCGGGGTTGATGAACAGGGGTACCTTGATCTCCGCGCCTGTTTCCAGGGTAGCGGGCTTGGTGACGTTGGTGGCGGTGTCGCCCTTGAAACCGGGGTCGGTCTCGGTGATTTCCAGCTCCACGAAGGTGGGGGGCTCGATGGCAAAGATCTTGCCCTTGTAGCTGTTGACCTTGCACATCATCTCTTCCTTCACGAAGCGGAAGTTGTCCCCCAAAAGCTCGGTGGCGATGGGCACCATGTCGAAGGTCTCCTGGTCCATGAAGTAGTACAGGTCGCCATCGTTGTAGCTGTACTGCATGTCCTTCTTTTCCACATACGCGTTTTCAAACTTGGCAGTGGGGTTGAACGAGGTCTCGGTCACGGCACCGGTGATGACGTTTTTCATCTTGGTGCGCACGAATGCAGCGCCCTTGCCGGGCTTGACGTGCTGGAACTCC
Source organism: Evtepia sp. (assembly GCF_056797215.1). Lineage (NCBI taxonomy): Bacteria > Bacillati > Bacillota > Clostridia > Eubacteriales > Evtepia > Evtepia sp. The sequence continues at coordinate 26,946 of NZ_JBQILM010000012.1, read as the reverse complement.
ACCACCTGCATAACCTGGCCGTCCATCTCAAAGGTGACGCCATTGCGGAATTCGCCGGCAGAAATCATAGTATTCATCCTCCAAATAACATTGGTTTGTTTGCACTTTTATTGTACAATACCTTTCCGGCTTTTGCAACGGTTTTCTGCAAATGCGCGGGGAAAACCTCCCGCCGGGCTTTTTTGCCGCCTTCCCCTTGCTGGTTTTGTCGAAAACAGGTATAATATCGGTGCTGCCCTTCTCTAAACTGGCAACAGGGAGGAGGTGAGTGTGATGGAGATTCTAATCAATTTCCTCGTGTCGATCGCAGCGAGCGTGGTGGTCAACTACGTGGACAAGTGGCTTGGTCGGCGCCGCAAGGGCAGATAAGCACAAAGTGGGATCCCGGAGAGCTGCCACTCTCCGGGATCCCTTTTTTTGCGTGAGCATGATAGTTCTAATCAATTTCCTAGGCTGTAACCATTATAGCACAGCTTTGATAGGATATGCAAGATGGAAAATATAATTCCTGGGCTTTCCTCAGTCAAACACCTGGCAATCCGGGTCACTCTGCGCCTCCCGAATCAGTTGAAGATCAATCTCATCGGGCTCCACTTCCTCAATAGCATCCCATCCGTTCCCAGATAGCTCCAGCACAAATTCCCAGAGACGCATCGCCTCTTCTTCATTCATTACGGTGATAGCGCCTAGCAGGCGCTCTTTGACGTTGCTCATAGCGTCCTCCTTATTTGTAAACTTGGCCTCGGTTATCAATTTTCACAACCAGAATGACCGCCCCATCCCGGTCAAATAATATGCGGAAATCCCCTACCCTCAGACGGAAATAGGGCTGTCCTTTCATCTTTTTCACATCTCCAACGGGAAGTGCTTGGATTGCTGTCTCAATCCGCCGGCGGACAGTGCTCTCCTGCTTCGCCAAAAACTTTTTCGCTTGTTTTGAATACCTGATCATTCTGCTTACCCTTTCTACAGCGCTCCCCCATCCGCCCCCTGGCAGCGAAAGGGGGTCTCGATGCCATACCGCAGCGCCCGGAACACCGTGCCGAACTCGATGGGCTTCACCAGCAAGGTCAGCACCCCAGCCCGGTTGCCGCCCCAGATGTCCGTGAAAATCTGGTCCCCCACGATAGCCGTCTGGGCAGGTTGTGCGGCGCAGCGCGCCATGGCCCGGCGGAAGCCGCCCCCCTTGGGCTTTCCCGCGTGGCCCTCGTAGGGCACCCCCAGGTCCTGGGCGAAGCGGGCTGCCCGGCCGGGCTTGCGGCTGTTGGAGAGGATGAACAGGGTGACCCCCGCCGCCTCCATCTGCTCCTTCCAGGCCCGCACCTCCTCTGACGGGGTCTGGACCCCATAGGGGGCCAAGGTGTTGTCCAGGTCTGCCAACAACAGGGTGACCCCCCTGGCCCGGAGGCGGGTGGGGTCGATGGCGTAAATGCTCTCAAACAAAAAGTCTGGGGTCAAATTCATAGTCTCTCCTTCTATCTCCCCTGCCCTGCGCATACAGTAGCCCATAGGAACCATGGACAAGGGGGTTTGCAACCTATGATATCCTATCTACTCACACCGCCCCAGCAGCTCACCCAGGCCCAGGCCAGCGGCCTGCCTCTGGCCCACATGGCCTTTCAGCTGGGGGCCGACGGCCAGCTCCACGCCGCCGCTTCCTTACCGCCGGGGTGCCGGGGGGGCCTGATGCTGGTGGGGGGCGGCACAGCACCGGAGACGGGGAGCCCCCAGCCGGTGCTTCAGCAGATCCTCCGCCTGTGCGTCCAGCGGGACTTCCGGGGGGTGGTGCTGGACCTGGAAGGCCCGCCCACCCCATACCTGTGTAAGCTTATCTCCACCCTGGACCAGGCCTTGGAGGGGCAGAAGCGGGGGCTTTTCCTGCCGGAGGCCTATGCAGGCTTCTCCAACCGGGCCTTCCTCTACTTTTCCTCCGCCCTTTCCGGCGGGTCCCTCCAAAGGCGGCTGGCGGAGGTGGTGGGGAAATACGGCAAGGACCGTGTGGTACTCTCCCTCCACCGCTCCTGCGAGGATTTCTACCTCCCCTCCCCGCAGGGGGTGGGCCATCCTCTCAGTCAGCAGGAGCTGCGCCAGCGCATGGCCCAGTTGGAGCCCAGGGTCTTTTTCTCCCAAGACCTGTGCGCCCACTATTTTACCTACATGAGCCGGGAGACCGGCGCACACTTCGTGCTCTTCGACGACGCGGTGAGCTTTGGCAAGAAGCTGGAGCTTGCCCAGGCGGCGGGCATCCCCCGCTGCTTTTTGCTCTATCCCGCCGTGGCGGAGTTCTTGCCGGAGCTCCAAGGGGCCCTGGGGGCCTGAGGAAAAAAGACCTGCCAGGAAACACTGGCAGGTCTTTTTGGTATCAATAATACTTTTTACGGTTCTTCCGCGCTGCCTCGGACTTTTTGCGGCGCTTCACGCTGGGGCTCTCGTAGTGCTCTCTTTTGCGCACTTCCGCCAGAACGCCGGACTTGGCACAGCTACGCTTGAACCGTTTCAGAGCGCTCTCAAGAGATTCATTCTCCCGCACATGGATTTCAGACATTTCCTTTTCCCTCCCTCCGAAGTGGTGGGTCATCCCACGCACCAAAAGGGCCATCGTTATATATGGCTTTAACAGTGGTATTATATGCAATTTTGGCGGCCTTGTCAAGGGAAAAAATCGACATTCGGCCAGGAAACTTCTCGTCCCCTTATTTCAGGATCAAATTCACCAGCTTATCCGGCACGTGGATGCACTTCACCAGGGCCTTCCCCTCCATGAGCTTGGCGATTTTGCTGTCCGCCTTCACCACGTCCAGGACCGCGTCCTGGTCGCTGCCGGCGGGCACGGTGACGGTGGTCTTGAGCTTGCCGCCCACCTGCACCGCAATGGTGACCTCCGCGGAGACGGTCTTGCTCAGGTCGTATTTGGGCCAAGGGGAGGTGCTGGCGAAGCCGTCAAAGCCCTGCTGCTCCCACAGCTCGTCCGCCAGGTGGGGGGCGAAGGGGGAGAGGAGTTGGAGCATGGTGTGGAACTCCCCTTGGTTGACGCCCTTGTCATAGAACTGGTTGGTCAGGCTCATGAGGGCGGCGATGGCGGTGTTGAACTTCATGTTCTCAATGTCGTCCCCCACCTTCTTGATGGTCTTGTGGAGGAGGGCCTCGTTCTCGGCGCTGTAAGCCTCCCCGGGCTTCACCTGGGGCACCAGGTTCCAAATGCGGTCCAGGAAGCGCTTGCAGCCCTTCACGGCGTTGTCGGACCAGGCAGCGGCTTTTTCAAAGTCCCCGATGAACATGATATACATGCGCATGGTATCCGCGCCGTACTGGGCCACCACGTCGTTGGGGTTGACCACATTGCCCCGGGACTTGGACATCTTCTCCCCGCCCTCGCCCAGGATCATACCGTGGCTGGTGCGCTTGCGGTAGGGCTCCGCGAAGGGCACCACACCGATATCATAGAGGAACTTATGCCAGAAGCGGGAGTAGAGCAGGTGCAGGGTGGTGTGCTCCATGCCGCCGTTGTACCAGTCCACTTGGCCCCAATAGTCCAGGGCCTCCTTGGAGGCCAGGGCCTTCTGGTTGTGGGGGTCCATATAGCGCAGGAAGTACCAGGAGGAGCCTGCCCACTGGGGCATGGTGTCCGTCTCCCGCTGGGCAGGGCCGCCGCAGCAGGGGCAGGTGGTGTTCACCCACTCCGTCATGGGGGCCAGGGGGGATTCCCCGGTGTCTGTGGGCTCATAGCTCTCCACCTCCGGCAGGAGCAGGGGGAGCTGGTCCTCAGGCAGGGGCACCCAGCCGCACTTCTCACAGTGGACCAGGGGGATGGGTTCTCCCCAATAGCGCTGGCGGGAGAACACCCAGTCCCGGAGCTTATAGTTCACCTTGGCCACGCCGATGCCCTTTTCCTCCAACCACTTGGTGATGGCGGGGATGGCGTCCTTCACGGTGAGGCCGTTGATGAAGTCGGAGTTGACCAGAATCCCGGTTTCGTCCTTGGCGGTGAAGGCGGCTTTCTGCACGTCCTCCCCCCCGGAGACCACCTCGATGATCTCGCAGCCGAATTTTTTGGCGAACTCCCAGTCCCGGTCGTCGTGGGCAGGCACGGCCATGATGGCCCCGGTGCCGTAGGTGGCCAGGACGTAGTCGGAGATGAAGATGGGAATCTCCTTGCCATTGACGGGGTTGATGCCCTTCACGCCGTCCAGGCACACGCCGCTCTTCTCCTTGTTCAGCTCTGTGCGCTCCAAGTCAGATTTGGAGGCGGCGGCCTTTTGATAGTCCGTGACCTCCTGGGCATTCTTCAACAGGCCCGCATCCATCCACTTGCGCAGATAGGCATGCTCCGGGGAGAGGACCATATAAGTGGCGCCGAAGAGGGTATCGGGGCGGGTGGTGAAGACCACGATGTCGTCCCCGGTGGTGGCCCTGAAGGTGACCTCCGCGCCGGTGGAACGGCCGATCCAGTTGCGCTGCTGGATCTTCACCCGCTCAATGAAGTCCAGGCCGTCCAGGTCGTCAATCAGCCGCTGGGCATACTCGGTGATCTTCAGCATCCACTGGCTCTTCTCCTTGCGGATGACGGCGGAGCCGCAGCGCTCGCAGACCCCCTCCACCACCTCCTCGTTGGCCAGGACACACTTGCAGGAGGTACACCAGTTCACAGGCATGGTGGCCTTATAGGCCAGGCCCTTCTGGAAGAGTTTTAGGAAAATCCATTGGGTCCAGTGGTAGTATTGGGGGTCGGTGGTGTCCACCACCCGGTCCCAGTCGAAGGAGTAGCCCAGCAGCTTCAGCTGTGCGGTGAAGTTGGCAATGTTGTCCTTGGTCACCTGGGCGGGGTGGATGTGGTTTTTGATGGCGTAGTTCTCTGTGGGCAGGCCAAAGGCGTCATAGCCCATGGGGAAGAGGACATTATAGCCGTCCATGCGCCGCTTCCGGGCCACCACGTCCATGGCGGTGTAAGGCCGGGCGTGGCCCACGTGGAGGCCCTGGCCGGAGGGGTAGGGGAACTCCACCAGGGCGTAATATTTGGGCTTGTCCCCGCCGGTCTCGGCGTGGTAGCAGTTCTCCTGGTCCCAGCGCTGCTGCCATTTGCGCTCAATGCGGTTAAACTCGTATTTCAATCCAATCACGCTTCCTCAATCGTTATTGTTGTGGTATCCACTGCTTACCCCCGGTAAGCACATCGCTGATATCCACCTTCTTGGCGTCCTGCCACAGGCGGTCCAGGTCATAAAACTCCCGGGCTTCTGGGGAGAAAAGGTGGAGCACCACGTCCCCATAGTCCTGTAGAATCCAGGTGCCGCCCCGGTGCCCCTCCACATGGTGGGGGAGGATGTCGTTCTCCTTCATGCTCCGCTCCGCCGCGTCTGCCAGGGCTTTCAACTGGGGGGCGGAGGTGCCGGTGCACAGGACGAAGTAGTCGCTCAGGGTGGTCAGGCCATCGGTCTCCAACAGGAGGATGTCCTGGCCCTTCTTGCTGTCCAGGGCCCGGACCAGCAGCAGTGCCATCTCTTTCGGTGTCATAGCTATCCTTCCTTTCTCATCGCGGTGTCTGCGATGGTGGCGGTCCTTCTCATGTCTCACTGCCACCCTCTGTTCCGCCGCCGCCGGAGGGCCCCGTCGGGGGCTGGGGGGCGGGGTCCGGGGACGGCTCAGAGGGCGGGTCCGGCGGGGTGGGGGGCTCTGGCGGGTCTGGGCTCTCAATGCCGCTGCCGCCGTTGCCTTCGTTGCCGCTGCCGTTGTTGTCCCCGCCGCCATTGTTGTTTCCACTGCCATTGTTGTTGCCGTTGTTCCCCTCGTTGCCGCTGCCCTGGCTGCCGCTGCTGCCCGGTTCATTTTCCGGGGGCTTCGGGCTGGGCTTGGTGGAATTGGAGGTATTGTTCCCCGCCGCGTCCCCGGTGCCCACCACGTCGGAGGTCCCCACATTGGACTCATCGTGGCTGCCGCCGCTGGACGCTGCGTTGCCTCCGGTGCGGCCCACGTCGGAACCGGTGATCACGTGCTGCATTTCTGTGGTGATCTGGGTCAGGTAGGGGTTCATAAACTGGTTCACCAGCTCCAACAGGCCCACGGCGTCAGCGAACACATAGGACTGGTAATTCTTATAGGTGTTGCTCCAAACGCTGCCGGTGTAATCCCCTGGCAGGCTGTGGAAGCGGATGCCGTCTGTGGCCATCCCCAGGGCCTTTTCCCCGAACCAGATCATCTCGCCATAGTTCAGGTTGCTGGTGAGGTTCTTGTCCACGATGCTGGCAATCTGCCGCAGCTTGGGCAGGTTCCCCAGGCGCACCATCTGGCTGGCTACGGCCTTCAAAAAGCTCTGCTGGACTTCCACCCGGCCGATATCCCCCACGGAGAGGGACTCGCCCATGTTGTTCTTGCGCCAGCGCAGCAGGCGCACCGCGTCCTCTCCATCCAGGTGCTGCTGCCCCTTCTGGAAGTGGATATATAGGTCCTGGGTAAAGTCCTCATAGTCCATGTTGTAGGGCACGTCGTAGTCCACCCCGCCAATGGCATCCACCAGCTCCTCCACGGCGTCCAGCTCTACCACGAAGTAATAGTCGGGCTTGTAGCCGATGAGGTCTTTCACCTCGTCCAGAAGGCCTTCAATGCCGTTGCGGTTATACACGGAGTTGATTTTTTTGATCTCCCACGGCACGTCCACCAGGGTGTCCCGGAAGATGCTCAGCACATCCAGGGTGCCCTGCTGGGTGTCGAAACAGCCCACCATGATGGTGTCGGTGTTCCCCCCGCCGCCGTCGTCCCGGCCTACCAGGAGGAAGGTGTACACCCCTTCCTTGCGTCCCGCCCCCAGCAAGCCGGGGTGGATGCCCTCGCTGTTGGCCTGGGTGGTGCCGGGCACCTCCGGGGGCCGGACCAGGACCTTGTGGGCCACCAGGGCCCCGGCTACGATCACCGCCAGCACCAGCAGGACAATCAGCCAGACCTTGCGCTTTTTGCCCCGTTTTTCTTTCCGGTCAGCATAGTCGGCGTAGTAGCCATACATATCATAATTATCCCCGGAACGGCGGCGCTGCCGGGGTGCCTCCCGGCTCCCCCGGTATCTCCCCTCGTCCCGCTGGCCGTGCTGGGCCTCCCGGTAGCCTTGGCGCTGGATGCGCTGGCGGGAGCGTTCCTCCCGTTCCCGCTGCCGGGATTCCTCTTCGGAAAAACGCTTCATGACAGCCGCCCCCTCAGTTCATCCCGGGTGCTCAGGGTATTGGGGTGGACAATGGCGCCCTTCTCCTTGAGCTCCTCCATGGTCATTTCCAGGCCCAGGACCATGGCCCGGTCCAGGTCGGTCCACACCAGCCGGCGCAGCTCCTCCACCCCCTCAAAGTCCCGGGAGGGCTCCATGTAGTCCGCCAGGTAGAGGATTTTGTCAAAGGTGCTCATCCCCGGCTTCCCGGTGGTGTGGCAGTCGATGGCGTCACATACCTTCTCCGGTTCCCCGAACACATGCCGGGCCAGGGCGGCCCCGGTCTTGGAGTGGAGGAATTTGACCCCCTCCCGCTCCATGGGGTCTAAGTACACGTTGTATTTCTCACAGGCCGCCAGCTGCTCTTCCAGGGTCCAATACTTGGTGCAGTCGTGGAGGATGGCCGCCCGGCGTGCCTGGTCTGGGTCCTCGCCCCAGAACTTCGCCAGGGCCACGGCGGTCTCCTCGGTGCCCTTGATGTGGGGCAGGCGCTTGGCCTTCACCATGGAGTAGGACACCGCCCGGAGGTGCTTGTCGCTCAGCTGCTTCATGTCCGCCTGGGTGCCAAAGAGCCCTTGGCGCAGGATGTAGCCATACACCGGGGTCCAGAGGAATTGGCCGGGGTCCACATTGCCCCCGTTCCACTCCGCCGCCAGCATCCGCCGCAGGTCCCGGGAGGACAGCTCCATCACCTGGGGCAGGTCGATGATGGTGGTGCGGGCGTGGAAGCGCCGCTCCAAGTTTTCGCTCTGCTCCTGGAACATCTCCCCGGTGTCCTCGTGGTTCCGGGAAAAGGCGGCCACCCCGGCATACTGGAAAATCCGCTCGGGCTGGTACCAGTTCTCAATGGTCAAGAACATATCCGTGCCCATGAGCAGCCACAGCTCGTCCCCGGGGAAGCTCTGGTGGAGCTGCTCCAAGGTGTCGGCGGTGTAGCTCTTGCCCTCCCGGTTCAGTTCCAGGTCTGATGCCTCCGCCTTGGGCCCCAGGCCGTCGGCCATGAGGTCGGCCATCTCCAAGCGCTGCTGGGGGCTGGCGGCGTCGGCGGGCAAGCCCTTGTGGGGGGGCTCCTGGTCGGGGATGATCAACAAGCGGTCCAGTTCTAGCTGGTCCATCGCCGCACGGGCTGCCGCCATGTGGGCCAGGTGGGGCGGGTCGAAGGTCCCGCCATAGATTCCAATTTTCACGTTCCGTCTCACCTGCTTTGTTTCTGTGATAGTTGTGTGTCTTGTCTCTTTATGGCTTTCTCGCCGCCTTCACCAGGACGATGGGGTCCTTGCGGTCCTTGCGGTGGCTGTGGCGGTAGAGGACAAATTTCGTGCCGATCACCTGCACCGGCTCGCTGCGGGTGCGGCGGGCCAGCTCCTGGCAGGCCTCCTTGGGGGTGAGCATGGCGTTTTCCAACACCCGGCACTTGATGAGCTCCCGGGCCTCCAAGGCCTCGTTGGCCTGCTTGACCAGGTTATCCCCCAGGCCGTCCTTGCCGATGTGGACAATGGTGTCCAGGCCGTTGGCCAGCGCCCTGAGCTGGGCCCGCTGTTTACTTGTCAATTCCATAGGGTGCGTTCTCCCATTCTTTCTGAAACTTGCGCAGGGCCTGTCCCCGGTGGGAGAGGCCGTTCTTCTCCTCAGGGGAGAGCTGCGCCATGGTCTTGCCCAGCTGGGGCAGGTAGAATACCGGGTCATAGCCGAAGCCCCCGGCCCCTTGGGCCTCCTGGGCCACCACGCCGGGGCACTCCCCCCGGGCCATCAGCTCCCCCCCGTCGGGGAAGGCGCAGCAGATGACGCAGACAAAGCGGCAGGCCCGGTCTGTCTGCCCCTCCATATTGTTCAGCAGGAGCTGCCAGCGGCCGCTGTCGTCCAGCCCTGGCCCCCCGTAGCGGGCGGAGTACACGCCGGGGGCGCCGTCCAGGGCGTCCACCATCAGGCCGGAGTCGTCGGCAATGGCGGGCAGGCCGGTGGCCTCCATCACAGCCCGGGCCTTGAGGCGGGCGTTCTCCTCAAAGGTGGTACCGGTCTCCTCCACCTCCAGGTCCACCCCCGCCTCCTGCTGGGAGAGGACTTCCACCCCCAGCTCCCCTAAGATGGCTTGGAGCTCCGCGATTTTTTTCTTGTTCTGGCTGGCGAGCACAGCGCGCATGGCTGTCGCCTCCTTCTCGTTCTCATTTGGTCAAATCAATGCCTGGACAAATTCCTGGGCGTCGAAGGGCTGCAAGTCCTCCACGCCCTCCCCCAGGCCTACGAACTTCACCGGCAGGCCCAGCTCCCGGGCAATGGCCAGGACGATGCCTCCCTTGGCGGTGCCGTCCAGCTTGGTGAGGACGATGCCGGTGATCCCGGCGCTCTCCCCAAACTGCTTGGCCTGGATGAGGCCGTTTTGCCCGGTGGTGGCGTCCAGCACCAGCAGGACTTCACAGCTCCCCTCCGGGCACTCCCGGTCCACCACCCGGCGGATTTTGTTCAGCTCGTTCATCAGGTTCTGCTTGTTGTGGAGCCGTCCGGCGGTGTCCACCAGCACCACGTCCGCCCGTCTCGCCCGGGCGGCGTTCATGGCGTCAAAGACCACCGCGGCGGGGTCAGAGCCCTGCTCATGGCGGATCACATCCACCTGGACCCGGTCGGCCCAGACGGACAGCTGGTCGGCGGCGGCGGCCCGGAAGGTATCCGCCGCGGCCAGGAGGACCCGCTTGCCCTCCCCTTTCAACCGCTGGGACAGCTTGCCAATGGTGGTGGTTTTCCCCGCGCCGTTGACGCCGATCATCAGCACCACCGCCGGGGTCCCGGAGAGGTCTAGCTCCGTCTCCCCCACGTTGAGCATCTCCGCCAGCAGGCCCCGGAGGCAGTCTTTCACCGCCTCGGGCTCTCGGAGCTTCTCCTCCTTCACCCGCTTGCGAAGCTGTTCCACCGCCTCCAAGGCGGCGTCCATGCCCATGTCGGAGAGGATCAAGCCCTCCTCCAACTCCTCATAGAAGTCCTCGTCGATGGCGGAAAAGGCAGAAAATACGTTCAGCTTCTTGATCTTATCGAAAAATCCCATATAGGGTCTCCCTTCTAGTCTTGCTTCTTCCCCAGCAGGGCTTCCGCCTGGGCCAGGTCCAGCATCAGCACCTGGCTCACCCCCTGGTGCTCCATGGTCACCCCGTAGAGCACATCCGCCCCCTCCATGGTGGAGCGGCGGTGGGTGATCAGGATGAACTGGGTCGCCCCGGCCATGGAGCGCAGGCAGTGGATGAAGCGCTGGCCGTTGGCCTCGTCCAGGGCGGCTTCCACCTCGTCCACCACGCAGAAGGGGGTGGGGTGGACCTCCAAAATGGCAAAATACAAGGCGATGGCCACCAGGGCCCGTTCCCCGCCGGAGAGCAGGCTAATGGTCCGCAGGCTCTTCCCCGGGGGCTGGACCTGGATGTCAATGCCGCAGTTGAGTACATCCTCCGGGTCCTCCAACGCCAAGCTCCCCTGGCCGCCGCCAAAGAGGCGGACAAAACTGGCGGAAAAGGCCGTCTGGATTTTTGCAAATTCCTGGCGGAAGATATCCTCCATCTCCTGGGTGATCCCGGCGATGATCCCTTCCAGCTCCTGACGGGCGGTCTCCACGTCGGTCTTTTGCCCAAAGAGGTAGGTATAGCGCTCCTCCACCCGCTGGAACTCCTCCACCGCCCCCAGGTTCACCCGCCCCAGGGCCCGGATGGCCTCCTTTAGGCGGCCCACCTGGGCGTTGGCGTCCCGCCCTTCCAGGGGGACGCGGATGGCCTGGGCGGCCTGGTGGCTGAGGCCGTAGCCGTCCCACAGGCGGTCCAGAAGGCGCTTTTCCTCCATCTCCGCCTGTAGCTTTTTCTGTTCCAGGGCCGCGGCCTCCCGTTGGAGGCGCAGTTGGGCCTCGTTGGCCTCCCGGGCTTCCCGCTCCGTCTGGCTGCGGCTGCGTTCCAGTTCCAGCTTCCCGGCGGCGTGGCGGCCCAGGGCCTGGGCCACCCCCTGCCGTTCCGCCTCCAAGGCCTCTGCCTGGGCTTCCAGCTGGGCCAATTCCTCCTGGTGCCCTTGGTTCTCCTGGCCGTAGACTGCCAAGGCCCCCTCATCTCGGTGCAGGGCGCTGGCGGCGGCGGAACGCTGGGCGCTGAGCTGTTCCAGCAGCAGGGCAAAGCTGCGCCGCTCTGCCTGGACACTGGCCAGCTCCGCCCGGAGGGCGCTGAACCGCTCGTTGTCCTCCGCCCCCTCCTGAAGCTCTGGGGCCTCCGGGGCCTGTTCCAACGCTTCCAGCTCTGCCGCTGCCGCCTGGGTGGCGGTACGGGCATCCGCTAAGGCGGCTTCGCTCTGGCGCAAGGCCCCCTGGGCCTGGGCCAGCTCCTGGCGGAGGCTCTCCTCCTGGGCACTGCGGGACAGGACGCCCCCCCGCCGGTTCACGGAACCGCCGGTCATGGAGCCCCCGGGGCGGAGGATTTCCCCGTCCAGGGTGACCACCGGGAAGCGGTAGCCCCGCTTCTTGGCCAGGCGCACCCCGTCCTCCAAGGCCTCCACCACCACCGTCCTGCCCAATAAGGACTGGGCGGCTTTTCTACAGGCTTCCGGGCAGTCCACCAAATCAGCGGCAATGGCCAGGTAGCCCGGTTCTCTCTCTATGCCCTCCTCCCGCAAAATTGCGGGGCGCAGGGCGGTCAAGGGCAGACAGGTGACCCGTCCGCCGTCTCGTCTCTTCAAATACTGTAAAACAGCCTTACCGGCCTCCTCGTGCTCCACCAGCAGGTTTTGCAACGCCCCACCCAAGGCGGTCTCCAGGGCCACGGTGTAGCGGGCATCGGTGTGGAACAGCTCCCCCACCGGGCCCAGGACCCCATGGAGCCCACCCCGCCGGGCCTGGGACATGGCAGTTTTGACCCCCTTGGTGTAGCCCTCATAGACCCGGGACAGCTCTGAGAGCATGGACAAGCGGTCGTCCAGCGCCTGGGCCTCCATGCGCCGGGAGAGCCAGGCCTCCTGGGCCTGCTTTTCCAGGCGGCGGCACTGGTCCAGGCGTTCCTTTTGGCGGCCCAGGGCCTGCTGCCGCTCTTGGTTGCGCTGGGCCCGGCTGTGCTGGGCCCGGCGCATGGCCTCCTGGGCTTGGCCTAAGGCATCCCGCCCTGCCTGCTCCCGCTGTTCCAGGCCTTGGGCCTGGTCCCGGCGCTGTTCCAGTTGGGCATCTAGCTGCGCCAGGGCGCTGCGCTGCTCTTCCAAGCTCCCTTGGAGCCGGGCGGCAGATTGCTTGTTCTGGCGGATGCGCTCCTCCAACAGCACGCTGCGCTGGCGGGCAGCCCGCAAGGCCTCCTCCCGCTGGGCCAAGCTGCCCCGGAGCTGCTCCCCCTTGGCCTCCACCTCCGCCAGTTGGGCGGAGAGGGCCTCGGCCTTGGCGTAGAGCTGGTCGGTGGCCCCGGCGCTCTCCTGGGCCTGGTGGCGGACGGCCTCAAAATCGGCCCGGGCCTTGGCGGCGGCGGCGCGGTGGCCGTCCAGCTTGTCCATCCACAGGGAGACTTCCAACACCTTCAACTCCTCTTGGAGGGCCAGGTATTTGGTGGCCTTTTCCGCCTGCTCCTTTAGCGGGGCCCGTTGGAGTTCCAACTCCTCTAGCTTGTCGCCAATGCGCAGCAGGTTTTCCTGGGTGCGTTCCAGCTTGCGTTCTGTCTCCTCCTTCTGGTGGCGGCAGCGGGAGATGCCCGCGGCCTCCTCGAAGATTTCCCGGCGCTGGGTGCTCTTGGCGGAGAGGATTTCGTCGATCTTCCCCTGGCCGATGAGGGCGTAGCCCTCCTGACCCAGGCCGGTGTCCATGAACAGGGTGTTGACATCCCGCAGGCGCACCTGCTGACCGTTGAGGGCGTATTCGCTCTCCCCGGAGCGGTAGTACCGCCGGGTGACGGTGACCTCGTCGCCGCCATCGGGGAGCATCCCGCTGCAGTGGTCCAGGGTCAGGGACACCTGGGCAAAGCCCTGGCGCTTGCGCAGCCGGGTGCCGCCAAAAATGACGTCCTCCATGCGCCCGCCTCGGAGCTGCTTCACCGATTGTTCCCCCAGCACCCAGCGGATGGCATCGGAGATATTGGACTTGCCGCTGCCGTTGGGGCCCACCACGGCGGTGAGGGGATGGTCGAAGGAGAGGACCGTTTTATCCGGGAATGATTTGAATCCCTGCAATTCCAGCGTCTTGAGGCGCACGGCCCTCCTCCTCTCCCAAATTAGTGTTTTACAGTTTATTATACCAATTTAGTGGCGGTTTTGCAACGGGGAAATCGACGACTGTTTTGCCGGGAAGAAGGGGCAGCGTTTCCCTATACATTGATTGTTCTGTGCAGCGTAGCGGCAAACCACAGGGGGACGTCTATTTCCAGATATTCCAGCGGGGCCTTGCAGATCAAACACTCTTCTTTCACAGACGAACCCTCCTATTTTGTTTCATGCACAAACGAGCAAACGCCGCCGGAACCCCGGCGGCGTTTCTGTTATCGTTCCCAGAAGCCTTACAGCTCCACGACTTCCTCCACTTCCTCTTCCACGAAGAAGTCGCTCTCGTCGTTGTAGGTGTCCTCCTTGGTGCCAAAGAAACCCAGGATACCCCCGGTGATGCGGCCTAGGATCAGGCCCACCACCACGGTGGTCACCACCGCGCCCACCTGGGCACCTACGTTGTGGTTGATGCCGATGGCGAACAGGCCGCCCAGCAGGCCGGGCATCCCGTGGAGGTTATGCACACCGCAGGTGTCCGTGCCCCGGATGAGCTTGCTGATCCGGGGGGCGATGAGGGAGAAGCCCAGGGTGCTCAGGGTACCGGCACAGATGCCAATGAACATGGCAAACCCGGGGCTGGCGGTGGAGCACACGGAGCCGATGCACACGCCGCCGGCCAGGGCCGCGTTGGCAATGTCCTCCACCTCAATCTTCCCACGGATGAGCTTGGTGAAGATGTAGGTGGCCAGGGTGGAGCCGCACAGGGCCAGGACGGTATTCAGGGCCGTCAGGTAGGTGCGCTCCGGGGAGGCCACAGAGCTGGTGAAGGAGGGCCAGAACAGCCACAGCACCATGCTGCCCAAGAGGCAGAACTCGTTGCTGACTTTGTTGGTCTTGGGGGCGGGCTTGTTCTTGAACTTCCGGTCCGTGGTCGCCACCACCCCCAGGCCGAAGTAAGCGCCAAAGGCATGGATGGCCACAGAGCCGCCGGTGTCCAAAAAGCCCCGGAACACGCCGCTCTCCAAGAGCAGCCATTCATTGAAGATATAGCCCACGGTGAACAGGATAGCCAGGATAAAATACTGGTCCATCTTCAGCCGCCCCAGCACGGCCCCCATGCAGATCAGCAGGCTGGCCGCGGCGAACTCCGCGAAGAGGAAGCCGCTGATGTTCATCACCTGGTACTCCCCTGGCAGGAAGCTCTTGGCCGCCATGTACACGGGGATGGCGATGCTCACCGCCAGGAAGGTGGCCGTCAGGGAGGAGAACTCATGGCCCCGGAGGAACACCATCAGGAAGCCGAAGCCCACCAGGAGCATGGCCAGGATGTGGATGCTTCTGGTGTAGTTCACCGCGTCAAAAATGGTCTGGGTGGTGCCGTCCAAATTCTCCATGGGGACGAGCCCCGCCATCCCGGTCTCCACGCCCTCGTTCACGGACGGGAAGAAGCCCATGGACAAGGCGACGGTGATCAGGAGGAAGATAATGAGCAGCCCAACGCTTTTGTTGGATTTCATTGCGATACACGATCCTCTCTTAGTAATCTAACGGGAAGAAAAACCTCCGTTTTGACCCACGGCCTCCGGCGGGGTACGCCACGGGCCACCGGGCTTTTCTTCAACTATAGAGACTAACACCATTTATTTTCTCTGTCAACTACTTCAAGGGAAAAAACGTGGGGGGCTTGCTTTTTTCACCCCTCCCCCAGGACTTCCTGGGCATAGTGTACCGTCTCCATGGCGTCCCTGGCGTAGCGGTCGGCGTGGATGCTCTGGGCATACTCCCCGGTGATCACCGCGCCCCCTACCACCACCTTGCAGGGCAATCCCGCCGCCCGGAGCTGGCGGATGGTCTCCGCCATGTAAGGCGCGGTGGTGGTCATCAGGGCGGAGAGGCCCACCAGGGGGACGCCGTGCTCCCGAACCGCCGCCACAATGGCCTCCGGGGCCACGTCCTTCCCCAGGTCCAGGACCCGGAAGCGGTAGCTCTCCAGGAGCACCTTGACGATATTCTTCCCGATGTCGTGGATATCCCCCTTCACCGTGGCCAGCAGGATCTGGGGGGCCCCGGTGCCCTCTCCCGCCGGGAGGTACTCCTTCAACCGCTGGAAGGCCGCCTTGGCCGCCTCGGCGCTCATGAGCAGCTGGGGCAGGAACAGCGTCCCCTTTTCAAAGCCCTGGCCTACCTGGTCCAAGGCGGGGACCAGCTCATGGTTGATGATGTCCAAAATCTCCCGGCCACTCTCTGCCAGGGCCTTGGCCTGGGCCGCCGCCTGCTCTTGCAGGCCCTTGCACACCGATGCCTTGAGGCCCTGTTCCTCCCTAGGGGCGGCGGAAGCGGCGGGGGCGGCGGGGGCGGCCGCCGTGGGGGCCACCGTCCCTTGGAAGGCGGCCATATACGCCTGGCAGTTCTCGTCCAAACCCTGCAACGCCCGGTAGGCCCGGAACGCGCCCATCATCGGCTCGCTGAGGGGGTTGATGATGGCGCCATCCAACCCCTGCTCCAAGGCCATGGTGAAGAAGGCCTGGTTGAGCAGCTCCCGCCGGGGCAGGCCGAAGGACACGTTGGACACCCCCAGGGCCGTCTTGACCCCCAGGGCTGTCTTGGCCCGGCGGAGGGTTTCCAGGGTCACCTGGGCGTTGTCCGCCCCGGCACTGACGGGCATGGTCAGCCCGTCCACCAACAGCTCCCGCCGGGGGATGCCCAGGGCCTGCGCCCGCTGGACGATTTTTTCCGCAATGGCCACCCGCCCCTCCGCCGTGGGGGGGATGCCCGTATCGTCCAGGGTCAGGCACACCAGGCCCCCGCCGTACTTTTTCACCAGGGGGAGGATGGCGTTCAAACTCTCCTCCTTGCCGTTGACGGAGTTGATAAGGGGCTTTCCGTTGTACCGCCGCAGGGCCCGTTCCATGGCCACCGGGTCGGAGCTGTCCAGCTGCAAGGGCAGGCCGGTGACGGCCTGGATGGCCTCCATGGTCTGGGTGAGCACCGCTGGTTCGTCCAAGCCCGGCAGCCCCACGTTTACGTCCAGGATGTGCGCCCCCGCCTCCTCCTGCTTCAAGGCCTCATTGAGGACATAGCCGCTGTCCCCCTCCCGGAGGGCGGCTTGGAGCTTTTTCTTCCCAGTGGGGTTGATGCGCTCCCCAATGATCACAGGGTCCTTCCCGTCCAGGGCCACCGCCTGGCAGTAAGAGGAGATGAACAGGGTGTCCTTCTCCTCCACCTTGGGCAGGGGGATGGCCTGGGTGGCCTGGATGAGGGCGGACAGATGCGCCGGGGTGGTGCCGCAGCAGCCCCCCAGGAGGGTGGCCATGGGGGCCAAGGCCGCCAACTGGGCCGCAAAGTCTGAGGGGGCCAGGTCATACACCGCCTTGCCCTCCAAGCTCCGGGGCAGTCCCGCGTTGGGCTGGAAGAACAGGGGGGTGGAGCTGTCTGCCCAGAGGGCCTGCGCCACGTCAGTGAGCTCTTTGGGCCCCAGGCCGCAGTTCAGGCCGATGGCGTCCACCCCCAAGCCCTCCAACAGGGCCACCGCCCCCCGGGGGGAACCCCCGGTGAGGAGCTTGCCGCTGCCGTCGAAGATCAGGCTGGCAAAAATGGGCAGGCTGCTGTTCTCCTTGGCCGCCACCACGGCAGCTTTCATCTCGTAGAGGTCGCTGATGGTCTCGATGAGGATGCAGTCCGCCCCTGCCCCCTGGGCGGCCCGGATGGGCTCTGCCAAGAGGGCCACGGCGTCCTCAAAATCCAGGTCCCCGTAGGGCTTCAACAGCTTCCCGGTGGGGCCGATGTCGGCGCAGACATAGCCATCGCTGACCCCCTCCGCCGCCATAGCGGCCCGGACATTCTCCACCGCCGCCGTCACCACTTGGGCGGGGGTGAGGCCGTAGGGGGCCAGCTTGGGGGCGGTGGCGCCGAAGGTGTTGGTGGTGATGAGGCGGCACCCCGCCTGAAGGTAAGCCCGGTGGACCCCCTGCACCGCCGTGGGGTTCTCCACACTCCACACATCCGGCAGCAAGCCCTCTGGCAGCCCTGCCCCTTGGAGCATACTCCCCATGCCGCCGTCGAAGTAGAGACGGCGGGTTTTCAGTTCTTCTAACAGGGGCTTCATAAGCGCCCCCCTTTCTCTCGGAATCTATCCCGCCCGGAAGGGGCAGTCGGTTTTGTTGCAGCCCATACAGCGCTGGCCGCAGTGCTCCCCTGGCCGGTCACTGAGCCCCACCAGGGCGGTGACGGATTTCTCCGGGGCCAGCATCCCCCCGGCGGTGAGGGTGAGCCCCAGGCGGCGGGGGGCGTCCAGGAGGGCAAGCACCTGGGCCTGGGCTGCCAGGGGCCAGTCCCCATAGCCGGGGCTGAAGGGGGCGGTCAAATATACCCCCGGCCCCAGCTCCGGCAGCAGGGCGGCGCAGTACTCCTCACACAGCGTATCCAGCCAAGTGGCGCACACCGCCTGTCCCACCGCCGCCTTGGCCATGTTCTGGGCTCCCCAGCGGCGCAGGAGGCGGTCCGCCTCCGCCCCCAGGGTCACAGCGTAGAGGACGCCCTCCTGGCAGTGGCGCAGGTGATGGTCCAGGTCCCGGCTCTGCCCGGCAAAAAGAGAACGGGACAGCCGCCGCCCCAGGCTTCGGGGGGTGGCTGCCGCCGTCAACTCCGCCTCACATTGCCGGGCATACGCCGCCACCTCCGCCGGGAGGGGGGCGGCGCCATAGCCCAGGTAGCGGGCAATCTCCCGCTGGGAAAGGCTCACCGGCCCAGCACCTTGGCCAGGTTCTCGCTGAGGGCCCTGGCCACATCGGGCTTATTCATCACGTACACGTGGACGCCCTGAACCCCATTGGCCACCAGGTCCACAATCTGCTCCGCGGCGTACACCACCCCCGCCTGCTTCATGGCGTCGGGGCGTTCCCGGAACTTGTCCAGGATCATCCGGAAGCGGTAGGGCAGGGTGGTGCCGGACAGGCGCAGGATGCGCTGGATTTGGGCGGCGTTGGTGACGGGCATCACCCCCGCCAGCACCGGCACCGTAATCCCCAGGGCCCGGGCCCGGTAGAGGAAGCTATACAGGGCGCTGTTGTCAAAAAACATCTGGGTGGTTAAAAAGTCCACCCCCCGGTCCACCTTTTCCTTCAGGTGGACCAGGTCCTCCCCCTGGCTGTGGCATTCCACATGCCCCTCCGGATAGCAGGCCGCGCCGATGGTGAAGCCCCCGAACCCGCGAATTTCCTCCACCAGGGAGGCGGCGTAGCGGTAGTCCCGGGGGGCGGCGGGGTCGTAGTCCTCTGGGTAGTCCCCCCGGAGGGCCAGGATATTTTCAATCCCCGCCCTTTGGAGCTTTTCCAGCTCCTGTTGAATCCGTGCCCGGTCGGAGGACACGCAGGTCAGGTGCGCCAGGGCAGGGACCCCCTGGCGCTGGACGATCTCCGCAATCTGGGCGGTGTAGTCGGAGGTGCCGCCCCCTGCGCCGTAGGTAACGCTCATGAAGTCGGGCTTCAGCTGGGCGATCTGTTCCACCGCGCTGCCCACCGAGCCAAAGTCCCCGTCCTTTTTCGGGGGGAACACCTCGAAGGAGAGGGTAACTCCCCCCTCTTTCCACAGGGTATCAAGTCTCATGGCTCGCCTCCACGCCCCGGGCCCCCTGCTCCCGGAGGGCCAGCCGGGCCGCTGCCAGGATCAGGGCGCAGACGAACCAGAACACCAGCATCACCCGGGGGTAGCTCCAAGGGAAGTCCGCCATGCCAGACACCATGACCCCCAGCACCCCGGCGCTGGCCCCGATGATGGCCATACGGCACTGGATGCCGGCCTTGGCCATGGCACGGATGCCGGTTTTGATGCTCCAAACGATGCCGCCCACAAAGGCGATGAGGGCCACAATGCCCATTTCACACCAGACCTGAAGGTAGATGTTGTGGCAGTGGACGAAGCGGTCATAGCCCTTGAAGAGCTGCAGATCCGCCACCGCCTCCCGGAGGGCCTCCACCCCCAGGCCGCAGCCTACGATGGGGTGGAGACGGATATAGTCAATGGCCGCCTGGTAGACGGGGAAGCGGCTGCTGATGGCGGTGTCCGAGGTGTTGAAAATGGACAGCGCCCGGTTGAGGATGGTTTCCGGCAGGAAGGACACCCCCACCGCCGCAACCACAAGGGCCACAGGGACCAGCTTGGGCTTCCACAGCAGCAGGAACAGGAACACTGCCACCAGCAGGCCCACCCAGTTGGCCCGGGAATAGGTCATCAGCAGGGTCATCAAGCCCGCCGCCGCGCTGAAAAAGCCCAGAAAACGGCCCAGCCAGCCGGGGCAGGAGAGCATATAGCCCACCGCCACGGGGATCAGCAGCAGCAGCACAGAGCCAAAGGCGTTGGGGTTGTCGTAAAAGCCAAAGACCCGGCCGGGCATCCCGGCGTTGGCCGTCTGGTCCACCATCATGGCGTCCACCTCCACCCCCTGGATGCGCTGGACGATGCCCCCCAGGGCCATCACCAGCAGGGCCAGGGAGGCCGCCCCCATAAGCCGTTGCAGCTGTTCCCGCCGCTCCACCACGCTGACCACAATCACCACACAGAGGATGCAGGTGATGTAGTAGAGCAAAAAGCGGGTGGAGAGGGCCCGGTAAGAGGACAGGGCCCAGGACACTGGGACCAGGCAGAAGAACGCCATCAGCCAGGGGCCCAGGGAGGCCAGGTCGATGCGCCAGCCAGGGCGGCGCATCCCGGTGAAGAACAGAAGCAAGGTACACAGCATCAGAATGGCGAAGCTGTAGCCGTTGCTCCACTTCTCATAGGGGATGACCATGATGGCCAGCATCACCCAGCCCAGCAGGAAGGACTCCTGCTCCGCCACGGAAATCCCCAAATCCGCAAAGAAGCTCCCCTCCATGGGGCTCTTCAGCTTGCGGTACAGGAACTGCAAAAAGCGCACGGGGAGGTTCACAATGGCCGTCAGCAGGCGGCACAGGCCGCTGTCCCCCCAGGCCTGGGAGAGCTTTCCCTCCCGGCTGAGGAAGTACACCATGGCACTGCCTTGGCCCCAGCGCCGGCAAGCGGCGGCGAAGCCACGGAGGAGTTTTGCCACACAGCTGGTGTCATAGGTCCGGCACAGGGTCAGCCACAGGGGGGCAAGCCAGGTGCATAGGACGCTGTTTTTTACGATTTCCACGGCATCACATCCTTTTCTCTTTTAGTATGGGGGCCTCGTTCCTGCGGAACATCGGCAGGCGAAGCCTTGGGTTTTGCGGGCTCCGCCCGCACCCGGCAGAGGCTCTGCCTCTGCACTCCGCCACCTTGGTGGTGTCACGCTGCGCCGGTTCGCGACGGCTCCGCGCTTCGGCTCAAAAAGGTGGACGAAAACTTTAATCTTTGCTTTACTTACAGGCTGCTTTCAACTGCTCCGCCCGGTCGGTTTTTTCCCAGGCCACCCCCAGGTCCTCCCGGCCCATGTGCCCGTATGCGGCCAGCTTGTGGTAGATGGGCTTTTGCAGCCCCAGGTCCCGGATGATGGCGGTGGGGCGCAGGTCGAAGGTCTTGCGCACGGCCTCTTCCAGGACGCTGTCCGCCACGGTGCCGGTGCCGAAGGTGTCCACCAGGATGGACACCGGCTGGGCCACGCCGATGGCGTAGGCAAGCTGAATCTGGCAGCGCTTGGCCAGGCCAGCAGCCACCACGGTCTTGGCCACCCAGCGGGCGGCGTAGGCGGCGGAGCGGTCCACCTTGGTGGGGTCCTTGCCGGAGAAGGCGCCGCCGCCGTGGGGAGCGCTGCCGCCGTAGGTGTCCACAATGATCTTCCGGCCGGTGAGGCCGGTGTCCCCCTGGGGCCCGCCAATGACGAAGCGGCCGGTGGGGTTGACGTAAATTTTGGTGTCCTTATCCATGAGGTTGGCGGGGACGGTGGGGCGGATCACCAGCTCGATCATGTCCCGGCGGATCTTATCTAGCTGCACCTCCGGGCTGTGCTGGGTGGAGAGGACCACAGTGTCCACCCGGACAGGCTGGTTGTGCTCGTCATACTCCACAGTTACCTGGGTCTTGCCGTCGGGGCGCAGGTAGGCCGCGTCCCCGTTCTTGCGTACTTCTGCCAGGCGCTTGGCCATTTTGTGGGCCAGGGAGATGGCCAGGGGCATCAGCTCCGGGGTCTCGTCGCAGGCATAGCCGAACATCATGCCCTGGTCCCCGGCGCCGTTGTCCAGGCCGTCTCCGCCCTCCTCCTTGGCCTCCAGGGATTTGTCCACCCCCAGGGCGATATCCGCGCTCTGCTCATCAATGTTGACGATGATGCCGCAGGTGTCGCAGTCAAAGCCGTACTTGGCCCGGTCGTAGCCGATTTCCCGGATGGTCTCCCGGGCGACTTTGGAGAAGTCCACAAAGCAAGTGGTGCTGATCTCCCCCATGATATGGATGAGGCCGGTGGACGCGGTGGTCTCGCAGGCCACCCGCCCCAGGGGGTCCTGGGCCAGGATGGCGTCCAGGATGGCGTCAGAGACCTGGTCGCAAATTTTGTCGGGATGTCCCTCTGTCACGGACTCCGAGGTAAAAAATCTATGGCTCATAATTGGGTATCCTCCTACTTGATGCTATGTATGGCTTGGCTCTTTGCTTACACTGACCAGCTATTCAAATACTTCTCCTGCTCGGGGGTCAATGTGTCGATGGCCAGCCCTTGGGCCGCCAGCTTGGCACGGCCAATCTGGTCATCGATGCTCTCGGGGATGGGGTAGACCTTCTTTTCCAGCCCCGTCTGCTTGCTGATCCACTCCGCCGCCAGGGCCTGGACGGCAAAGGACATATCCATGATCTCCGCCGGGTGGCCGTTGCCGGAGGCCAGGTTCACCAGGCGGCCCTCTGCCAGGACGTTCAGGGTGCGGCCATTGGGCAGGGTATAGCCCATGATGTTCTCCCGGCGCAGCTTGCTCTCGGTGGCCATCTCCCGCAGGGCGGCCACTGCCACCTCACAGTCGAAGTGGCCGGCGTTGGAGAGCAGGGCGTTGTCCTTCATCTTTTCAAAGTGCCGGGGGGTAATGACGTCCTTGCAGCCGGTAACGGTGACGAATACGTCCCCCAAGGGGGCGGCCTCGTCCATGGTCATGACCCGGAAGCCGTTCATGGTGGCGTCCAGGGCCTTGAAGGGGTCGATCTCTGTGACGATCACATTGGCTCCCATGCCCGCGGCCCGCATGGCCACACCCTTGCCGCACCAGCCGTACCCGGCCACCACCACGGTCTTGCCGGCCACCACCAGGTTGGTGGTGTGCATGATGCCATCCCACACAGACTGGCCGGTGCCGTACTTGTTGTCGTAATAGTGCTTGGCCTTGGCGTCGTTCACCGCCATCATGGGGCAGGGGAGAATCCCCTCCCGCTCCCGGGCCTTGAGGCGCAGGATGCCGGTGGTGGTCTCCTCACAGCCCCCCAGGAGGCAGTCGGCATAGTCCTTGCACTTGCCCCCCAGCAGTTCGATGAGGTCCCCGCCGTCGTCAATGACAATGTGGGGGTGGCAGGAGAGGGTTTTGGTCAAGTGCTCCTCATACTCCTCTGGGGTGGCCCCATAGATGCCAAAGGTCTCCACCCCCAGGCTTGCCAGCCCGGCCGCTACGTCGTCCTGGGTGGACAGGGGGTTGGAGCCGGTGAGGTACACCTCCGCGCCCCCCTGGGAGAGGACATACCCCAGGTTGGCGGTCTTGGCTTCCAGGTGGACGGACACGGCGATCCGCAACCCCTGGAAGGGTTCTTCTTTCTGGAATCGGGCTTCAATCTGGGACAGGGCCGGCATAAAATCCCGCACCCAGTCGATTTTTCTCCGGCCGGATTCGGCCAAGGACATGTCTTTGACGATGCTCATACGTATATTCTCCTTTCGTTTTTATAGAAATCCCCGTGAAAAATGCCTGCATTTTTCACGCATTAAAAAAGAGGCCACCCAAAGGAAGCCTCACTCGCGGGACGCGGCGCTCTCCCTTATCGCTGTTAGCAGAACCACCTTGCCCAAGGGCAGGTTGGTGTGGGGTCACGGAGCTAACTCTCTCACCCACTCTTGATAAATGCGCTCGTATTCAATTACAGGCAGCCTCAGCTGCTTGCTAGATTATACAACCATCCCCCGAAAAAGGCAAGCGCTTTTTTTCGCCACTTTTTTCGGGCAAACCCAGGGCTTGCACAGGGGCGGCGGGATCGGGTATAATGGGAGAAATACGCAACGCTCCGGCAAAGTGCCGAAGAAACTGTTTTGGCGCCATTCCTGGCGTCCCGCCTGAACGAGGTACAGGATATAAGGGGGCGCAATACTGGGTACAGCAATCATCCAACGATTGTTCACAGTTTTTCCCTAGACTTTCCGCCAGAAAACGGGTATAATACCCGCAACGTGGCATAGATTCCCTGCCCACGTGCCCATTTCATCATCGTTTGACAACGAAGGAGGTCATGCCCTTTGCGCGCTATGCAGCAATGGCTGGATCGGTTCTGCCACAAGCATCCCCGCCTGAGCATCCCCGGCTTGATGCGGTACATCGTCATCGGCAGTGTTGTGGTTTTCCTGCTGGACATGTTTTCTATGGGAGGAACGGGGCTTGCCTCTAGCTTGCTCTCCTTCCGCCTGGACAGCATCCTGCACGGCCAGGTCTGGCGGCTGATTACGTTTATCTTCGTGCCCTATTCCAGCCGGAATATCTTCCTCTTCGCCATCACCCTGTACTTCTACTACTTCATCGGCACCGCCTTGGAACGGGAGTGGGGGTCCAACAAGTTCACCATCTTTTACCTCTTCGGGGTGGTGCTGAACATCCTGTTGGGCTTTCTGCTGGGTACGGCGTCCATGTACTATGTGAACATGTCCATGTTCTTCGCCTTTGCCACCCTGTATCCAAACTTACAGTTCCTGCTCTTCTTCATCATCCCGGTCAAGGCCAAGTGGCTGGCGTGGATTGACGCGGCGTTCTTTGGCATCTCCATTCTTCAGATGATGCTGGCGGGGCACCCCCTCTACGCCTTGGTCCCGGTGGTGGCCGTGCTGAACTACCTGCTCTTCTTCGCCGCCGACATTGTGGATGGCGTCTCCAACCTGCGCCGGCAGGCCCAGTACCGGGCCCAGACCCGGCCGGGGCACAGCAACCAATACAACCGCAGCTACAGCGGCCCCAAGGTGGTGAATTTCCACGGCAAGGGCGCCCAGACCAAGGGGGAGTATTTACACAAGTGCGCCGTGTGCGGCAAGACTGACGCCTCGGACCCCGGCATGGAGTTCCGCTACTGCTCCCGCTGCAACGGCTACTATTGCTATTGCAGCGACCACATCAACAGCCATGTCCATATCCAGTAAGCACGCAAAACAAGGAGGTGCCAGTCTATGACCGACCATGCGTTGGTAGAGCAG
This sequence comes from Evtepia sp., assembly GCF_056797215.1. Lineage (NCBI taxonomy): Bacteria > Bacillati > Bacillota > Clostridia > Eubacteriales > Evtepia > Evtepia sp. The sequence continues at coordinate 2,218 of NZ_JBQILM010000012.1, read as the reverse complement.
GCCTTTGCCATGCTGGAACGGGCCTACGTGCCCTATTCCCACTTCCCCGTAGGGGCAGCCTTGGAGGGGGAGGACGGCAAGGTCTACACCGGCTGCAACGTGGAAAACGCCGCCTACGGCTCCTGTATCTGTGCTGAGCGCACAGCGCTGGTGAAAGCCGTCAGCGAGGGTTGCCAAAGCTTCCGCCGCCTGGCGGTGGTGGGCAACAGCACAGACTACTGCTGGCCCTGCGGGTCCTGCCGGCAGATGCTCTATGAATTCGCCCCGGAGCTAGAGGTCCTGGTGGCAAAAAAGGATCACAGCTTTGTCAAGTACCGTCTCCGGGAGCTTCTCCCCCAGGGCTTCGGCCCAACCTCTCTGGGGTGAGATCCTCTCCTGTGTTCCCAGTGCCTAAGAAAAAAAGGAGGGCTAGTATGGATCTACAGGAGTATTTACGCCTTATGTCCAGCGGCACGCCCATTCAGGGCGGCGGGGAGCTCCATCAGTTCATGCGGGAGCTCAACGAGCAGGCCATGCGTTTGACCTGTGAACTCAACAGCAAGTACCACACCCAAGAGGAAATCCGGGCGCTCTTCTCCCAGATCGTCGGCAAGCCGGTGGACAAGAGCTTCCGCCTCTTCCCACCCTTCTACACCAACTGCGGCAAGCACATCACCGTGGGTAAGCGGGTGTTCATCAACACCGGCTGCCACTTCCATGACCAGGGGGGGATCGTCTTAGGCGACGGAGCGCTGCTGGGCAGCAACGTGGTCCTCACCACAGTAAACCACGATTTCGACCCGGAAAAGCGCTCCACCGCTTACCCCTCCCCCATTGTACTGGGGAAGAACGTATGGATCGGTGCTAGCGTCACCGTGGTTCCCGGGGTGTGTATCGGGGACGGGGCCATCGTGGGGGCGGGGGCAGTGGTCACCAAGGATGTGCCCCCCAACACCATCGTAGCCGGGGTGCCCGCCCGGATCATCCGGGAGATCCACCCAGGGGACCGGCCCAAACTGCGGAGGATTTTAACGGAGGGGATTTGAGCATGCTTTCCAGTCTATCTGATGTTCGAACAACGCTTTCCCCGGTCTTTGACGCCTATGGCATTTCACGCGCCATTCTCTTTGGTTCCCTGGCCAAGGGCACTTCCGATAAAAACAGTGACCTGGACCTGCTGGTGGACAGCAGCCTGCGGGGCCTGCAATTTGTTCGCTTTATGGAGGCCGTCCGGCAGGCAGCCGGGATGCCAGTCGATGTCTTTGATATCAAGCACATTGAGGCAGGGTCCCGAATCGACCAAGAGATTCGTTCCACCGGAGTGACGATTTATGAAAAATAATATCTTGGTGCAAAAGCTGCATCGGTATACGCAAAAGTTGATAGACTATTGTGACGGATATACCTACAACAGCTTTCAATCGGATACCAAGCTGGTAGAGGCCTGTGTCTTTAATCTCAGCCAGATGGGTGAACTGTGCCACACGGCGGATGCTGACTTTACGAAAGCGCATCCTGAAATTCCGTGGGCTGAGTTGTACGGCCTGCGAAACCGTATTGTCCATGATTACGACGGTGTCAATCTAAGGCTTGTATGGGAAATCATCAGTGAGGATATTCCCCTGTTGCGAGACATCCTACAACAGCTTATTTGAAAAACCTGGCAAGAGGCCTACCGGCACCTTGCCAGGTTTTCTTTTTTCTTCTTGCTACGCCAAACAATAATTTATTATCGTTTTTCGATAATAAATTATTGACATACGATTCTCCCTGCGTTATACTATCCTCATCAAAGAGAAAAGGGAGGATTCATTATGAAACTCGGATTTGAACGTATGTCCCGTTGGGCCCGTATATTTTCGTCATTGTTTGAGCTTACCCAGTGGCTTGGTGCTGGCTATGCCTTCGTCCTGGCAGCCGCTACGATCTGGTTGGATGCATCCGCTTTCCTTGAAGTTACACAAGTGCTCGTGCCAGGGCTTGCCCCGCCTGTCCCCGTTGCCATCCTGATTACCTACGCTCTGTATGTTTCCATGTTCTTTGGCTGTGTCCTCACGGCAAAAATATGGCAGTACATTCGTAAGATTTTTGAAATCAGCGCAGGCAATGCCCCGGCTTCTATCGGGCCCACCCCCTTCCAGCAGGAAAATGTACGCTTGTTGAAAAAAATCGCGTCCTATGCTATCATCATACAACTCATCAACGTGGCCTATCTCCTTATCCGCATTTTCTCCGCTGC
>NZ_JBQILM010000011.1:0-51091 GCF_056797215.1 Evtepia sp. | reverse complement strand
ACCTTCTGCTGGTTGCATGGCGCGTGCGGGGCAAACGATAAGGGCACACCTGGCGGTGTGCCCTAAAAATTACCCTCCCAGAAAAGGAAATCCCTGGATTGTATAATTACCCAAAAATAAAAAGAATTTTGCATATTCACCCACAAAAGAGGCCCCCCAGCACCGCTGGGGGGCCTCCTACCATATCAACAAAACTCACGCAACAGGGCTTACTCGTCCACCTGCTCGTTCTCTCGAATCCGCAACGCACCGGTGGGACAGGCGTTGGCGCATTCCAAACAGTCCACGCACTCCTGGATCACATCGCTTTGTAGGAATTCCGGGCGAATGGTGGTGTCGAAACCACGGCCCACCAGGTCGATGATACCCTTGCCCACCACTTCGTCGCAGGTACGGGTACACTGGCCGCAGAGAATACATTTTCCCTGGTCCCGCTCAATGGCCACCAAGCGCTTCTCCTTAAAGCTCAGGTGCGTCTTACCATTGCCCTTGATCCGGGCAATACGCTCTGGCTCTAGGGCATACAGGTTAGCGCAGCGGATCAACTTACACTCGGCAAAATCATGGCAGCCGCAGTCCAAGCAGCGGGCGGCCTCAGACCGGGCCTGGGACTCGCTGAAGTCCAGGTTCACCGCCTGGAAGTCGTGCTTCCGCTCTTCCGCAGGACGGGTCGGCATCTTAGTCCGGGGCAGTTTGCTGTACTCCTCAAACGCCTCCGGGGACACGCTCTTCACAGACAGGTAGGTCTTGTGATAGGGCACCCGGAGCCCCTTCAGGAACAAGTCCACCACCTTGGCGCAGCGGCGTGCCTCGCCGATGGCCTCAATGGCGATCCCGGCCCCCTGGTTGGTGGCGTCGCCCACGGCGAACACCCCGTCCACAGAGGTACGGTAGCTGGTCTCGTCGGCGGCGATGATGCCCTTGCGGTTCAGCTCCACAGCATCGAAGCCGGTGACGTTGGCCTTCTGTCCAATGGCGGCAATGACGCAGGTAACAGGCAGGGTCTCATACTTGCCCGTGGGCATGGGACGGCGGCGGCCGCTCTCGTCGGGCTCGCCCAGCTCCATGATCTCCAACTTCATCTCCTTGACCTTACCGTTCTCGCCGATGATCTCGGCGGGGTTGGTCAAGAACTTGAAGGTCACGCCCTCTTCCCTGGCCTCGTCGATTTCCAACTGCTCAGCAGGCATTTCCTTCTCTGTACGGCGGTAGACCACGTACACGTCCTTGGCCCCCAGGCGCACAGCGGTACGGCAGGCGTCCATGGCGGTGTTGCCGCCGCCGACGATGGCCACCTTGTCCCCGATGTCCGGCTTCTCCCCCAGGGCAACCTGGCGCAGGAAGTCGATGCCGCCCAGCACGCCCTCCATCTCCTCGCCGGGGCAGCCGATGGGCATACTCTTCCAGGCACCGATGGCCAGGATCACCGCATCATACTGGCTCTTGAACTCCTCAAAGGAGGCATCCTGGCCGATGCGGAAGTTGTTCTTCATCTCCACACCCAAGGAGGCGATCTCCGCCACCTCTTCGTCCAGGACCTTCTTGGGCAGGCGGTATTCGGGGATGCCGTAGCGGAGCATACCACCCATCTGGGGCATGGCGTCCACAACGGTAACCCGGTGGCCTTGGAGGGAGAGGAAATAGGCCGCGGTGAGGCCGCCGGGGCCACCGCCGATGATCCCCACCCGCTTGCCGCTGGCGGCAGCCTTGGCGGGGAGATAGCCACCGTCGGCAATGACCCGGTCGGCGGCGAAGTATTTCAAATAGGCGATGGAGATGGACTCCTCCACCATCTGGCGGCGGCAGCCGTCCTCACAGGGGTGGGGGCAGACCCGGCCGATACAGGCGGGCATGGGCAGGCGCTCCTTGATGATGCGCACAGCCTCCTTGTCGTCCCCCCGGGCAATGGCCTGGACATAGCCCTGGGCGTTGACACTGCCGGGGCACTTCAACACACAGGGGCCGCGGCAGTCGCCGTCGTGGTCACTCATGAGCAGCTCAATGCTGGTCTTTCTGGTGCGCACCACCCGCTCAGACTCGGTATAGATCACCTGGCCGTCCTGGGCCACCGTAGAGCAGGCCCGCAGCAGCTTGGGGCTGCCCTCGGCCTCCACGACGCACAGGCTGCATCCGCCATAGTGCTTGAGCTGTTCGTTGTGGCAGAGATTGGGGATCTCAATGCCGTTCTTTTCCGCGATCTCCAGGAGGGTCTGGCCGGCAAGGCCGGTGCAGCTTTTCCCATTGATGGTTACTTTGATTCGTTTTTTCATAGTCCTGCGCCCTCCTCTCTCACTGTACCAAAATCGCGTCGAACTTGCAGGAGCTGATGCACTGTTTGCACTTGATGCAAGCCTCTTGGTTGATCACATGGGGCTCCTTCCGGGTACCGCTGATGCACTCCACCGGGCACTTCTTGGAGCAGACCGTACAGCCCGTACACTTCTCCGGGTCGATGGCAATGGTGATGAGGGCAGAGCACTCGCAGGCGGGACATTTCTTATCCCGGATGTGGGCCTCATACTCATCCCGGAAGTAGCGGATGGTGGTAAGCACCGGGTTGGGGGCCGTCTGGCCCAGGCCGCACAGGGCGCCGTCCCGGATGGCCAGGCACAGCTCTTCCAACAGCTCAATGTCCCCTTCCTGGCCTTGGCCTTCACAGATCCGGTCCAGGATTTCCTTCATACGGGTGGTACCGATCCGGCAGGGGACGCACTTGCCGCAGGATTCCCGGGCGGTGAAGTCCAGGAAGAAGCGGGCCATGTTCACCATACAGGTGCTGTCGTCCATGACCACCATGCCGCCGGAGCCCATGATGGCACCTGTGGCGGAGAGGGCCTTGTAGTCGATGGGGGTATCTGCCAGGGCGGCAGGGATACAGCCGCCGGAGGGGCCGCCCATCTGCACAGCCTTATACTGCCGGTCCTCTTTGATGCCGCCGGCGATGTCGAAGATGATGTCCTTCAGGCTGTTGCCCATGGGCACCTCTACCAGGCCGCCCCGCTTGGCCTTACCGGTAAGGGCGAACACCTTGGTGCCCTTGGAGTTCTCCGTACCCATGGCAGAGAAGGCCGCGCCGCCGTTCTGGATGATCCAGGGCACATTGGCGAAGGTCTCCACGTTGTTGATGTTGGAGGGCTCGTTGAGATAACCGTTCTGGGCGGGGAAGGGGGGCTTCAGCCGGGGCATACCCCGCTTACCCTCCATGGACTCGATGAGGGCTGTCTCCTCGCCGCAGACGAACGCGCCGGCGCCGATCTTGATGGACAAGTCGCAGGAGAAGCCGCTGCCCAAGATGTTCTCCCCCAACAGGCCACGGCTCCGGGCCTGTTCGATGGCCTTGCCCAAGTGCTCCACGGCCAAGGGGTATTCGGCACGGATGTACACAAACATATCCGTGGCCCCAATGGCGTAGGCTGCAATGAGCATACCTTCAATGAGGTTGTGGGGGTCGGACTCGATGACGGCGCGGTCCATAAATGCGCCGGGGTCGCCCTCGTCGGCGTTACAGATGAGGTGCTTTTCCTCCCCCTCTGCCTTCCGGGCAGCGTCCCACTTGAACCAGGTGGGGAAGCCGGCGCCGCCACGCCCGGCCAGGCCGGAGACCTTGATCTCCTCGATGATCTCCTCCGGCTCTCTTTGCAGGGCCTTATCCAGGCCCTTATAGCCGTCGTTCTTGATGTAGTCGTCGATGCTGGTGGGGTCGATAACGCCGCAGTGGCGCAGGGCCACCCGCTTTTGCTTTTTCAGGAAGCGGGCGTCGTCGTCGCTGATGAACATGGGCTCCAATTTTTTGAAGTCCTTTTTCCGCACAGCCTCCACGATGGCCAGGGCATCGGTCTCCGTCACCCGCACCAGGCGGTGGAGGAAGGTGTCCCCCTCATAGATGTCCACGATAGGCTCTAAGTAACACATGCCGATGCAGCCGGTTTTCTGCACGGTAAAGTTGTCTGTGGCGGTCATGTGCCCGGAGAGGACCTTGGCCACCCGGGCCGCACCTGCGGACACACCGCAACTCCCCTGGCCCACCAAGAGCCGGATCCCGCCGCCAGACTCTAGCTTGCGCAAATCCCGCAGGATTTTGATGGTTTTCTCTGGGGTCAAGTTGCCGTAGGTCTCGCCATTTATCATCATAACGGGGGCCAGAGAACAGCAGCCAATGCAGGCCACTTCGTTGAGGGTAAACATCCCGTCCTCGGTGGTCTCACCGTTGTTGATGCCCAACTCTTGGGTAATGGCCAGGCGGATGCGGTCCGCACCGTTGACGTGGCAGGCGGTGCCTTGGCAGAGCATGATCTGATAGGTGCCCATGGGGGCCAGGCGGAAGTAGCTATAGAAGGTAGCTACACCCATCACCTTGGCAGGGCTGTTCCCGGTCCGCTCGGCCACGTGGTAGATCACTTCCTGGGGCAGATATCCATAAATGGACTGTGCCTGTTGGAGGATCATAATCAGGCTGGTGGAGTCGTCCTGGTACTTGCGCAGTACGCCCTCCATCATGGAGAGATCGACGCCTGACATAAACTCGGTCATTTCCTTCACTCCTTTGATCGACTGGGAGGTCAATGTAGTTTTGCAGCTTTTTTGTCCTGTCTTTCATTTTTCTCTCGTGACAAAAAGCGAGGCTTTGGTGCTAATCTCAGAATCGTATGCGCTACTGGTCTATTGTAGTACAATCACTGTCGGTTTTCAAGTCTATTTTTCGCCTGGACTGTTCTGTTTTTTCTACTTTTTTCCATAGTTTTCCTGGTCTGGAATTCCCACTATTGTTCTTTCCTCGGGACTTTAACGGAAATCCTGCAAAACGTCTGTCTCAATGAAAAGGAGCCTGCATACCGCAGGCTCCCTTCTCTTCTCAAACGTTGTGCTTCACCCGGTCGCGTTCCTCCGCCCGCTTGGCGTTGTTGAAGCGGTCCAGGGTCCCCACCAGGTAACCGGTGATCCGGCGGATGCGCTCGAAGACCACCCCGTCGTCCTCCCTGCGCCCACAGCCGGGGCACTGGTCGGCGATGATGCCGGAGAAGCCGCACACCGGGTCCCGGTCCACAGGGTGGTTTACCGAGCCGTAGCCGATGCCCTTCTCTTTCATGCAGCGGATGATCTTCTCAAAGGCGTCCAGGTTCTCCGTGGGGTCGCCGTCCATCTCGATGTAGCTGATATGGCCCGCGTTGGTGAGGGCGTGGTAGGGGGCCTCGATGGCGATTTTATCATAGGCAGAAATGTCGTAATACACCGGCACGTGGAAGGAGTTGGTATAGTAATCCCGGTCGGTGATCCCCTCTATGGTGCCGTATTTCTCCCTGTCGATCTTCACGAAGCGGCCAGACAGCCCTTCGGCGGGGGTGGCCAGCAGGGAGAAGTTCAAGTGCTGTTTCTCGCTCTCCTGGTCCATCCGGGCCCGCATGTGGCTGATGATCTCCCGGCCCAGGACCCGGGCTTTCTCGCTCTCCCCGTGGTGCTCCCCGATGAGGGCTTTTAAGGTCTCCGCCAGGCCGATGAAGCCCACGGAGAGGGTGCCGTGCTTCAGCACCTCCCGGACCTCATCGTCCCACTCCAACTGGTCGGAGTCAATCCACACCCCCTGGCCCATAAGGAAGGGGGCATTCTTCACCTTCTTGCGGCACTGGAACTCAAAGCGCTCCAACAGCTGTTCCACGCACAGGTCCAGCATGTGGTCCAAGCTCTCGAAGAAGAGGTTGATATCCCCCTTGGCCTTGATGCCCAGCCGTGGCAGGTTGATGGTGGTAAAGGACAGGTTGCCCCGGCCATTGCAGATCTGGCGCTCTGGGTCCACCACGTTGCCGATGACCCTGGTGCGGCAGCCCATATAGGCAATTTCCGTCTCCGGGTGGCCGGGCTTGTAGTATTGCAGGTTAAAGGGGGCGTCCACAAAGGAGAAGTTGGGGAAGAGGCGCTTGGCCGAGCAGCGCATGGCCAGCTGGAACAGGTCATAGTTGGGCTCCCCGGGGTTATAGTTGATCCCCTCCTTCACCCGGAAAATCTGGATGGGGAAGATGGGGGTCTCACCGTTGCCTAGCCCCGCCTCGGTGGAGAGCATGATGTTCTTCATCACCATCCGCCCCTCCGGGGAGGTATCCATACCGTAGTTGATAGAGGAGAAGGGGGTCTGGGCCCCAGCCCGGGAGTGCATGGTGTTCAGGTTGTGGATCAAAGCCTCCATAGCCTGGTAGGTGGCCCGATCCGTCTCCTTCACCGCCCGGTAGTGGGCGAACTCCTGGCACTTGCGCACCTGCTCCTGGTCCCCTCCGCAGCGCTCCAGCAGGAAGGGCAGCTCCGCCTGGAAGTAATCCTCGCAGCCGTCCAGCTTGGGGAACAAGCCCGTCTCCTTCTCTAGGCGCTGGATGTTGGCCTTGATCTCGCTCTCCAGGTCCTTCTGTCCGCTCACCAGCATCAGGGCCCGCGCCAGGTTCTGGCGGTACACCCGCTTGAAGGTCTTGCCTACCCCCACAGCCATGCCGTAGTCGAAGTTCACAATGGACTGCCCGCCGTGCTGGTCGTTCTGGTTAGACTGGATGGCGATGCAGGCCAGGGCCGCATAGGAGGCGATGTCGTTGGGCTCCCGGAGGGTGCCGTGGCCGGTGGAGAACCCCCCGTGGAAGAGCTGGATCAAGTCGATCTGGGTACAGGTGGTGGTCCCCATGGGGGCAAAGTCCATGTCATGGATGTGGATATCCCCGCTGCTGTGGGCGTTGGCGTGCTCGGGCTTCATGACGAACATCTGGTAAAACTGCTTGGAGCCCTCGCTGCCGTATTTCAGCATGGTACCCATGGCGGTGTCCCCGTCGATGTTGGCGTTCTCCCGCTTGATGTCGCTGTCCTTGGCGGAGGAAAAGGTGATGTCCTCATAGATTTTCATCAGCCGGGTGTTCATCTCCCGGGCCCGGTTGCGCTCGGAGCGGTAGAGGATGTAGGCCTTGGCCGTCTGGATGTAGCCATTGTCCATGAGCACCCGCTCCACGATATCCTGGATATGCTCCACGTCGGGGCACTTGTCCCCCTCCACCTCCAGGATGGAGCCCACCTCATGGGCCAGCTTGGCAGCGGTCTCGTTGTGGTCGGGCTTGTAGGTGGCCTGGAAAGCCTTATTGATGGCGTCGGCGATTTTATTCTCATGGAAGGGGACCACCCTGCCGTCCCGCTTACGGATCTGCTGTAATACTGTCATGGAGCGCCTTCCCTTCTTACTCTGGTGTGAAAAAACGATTTCTTGTGGGTATCCTTTCCATTTGGCACAGCATCTTGTGTGTTCTTGAAAAGGAACATCCCTATGATAGCACCCCATCCCAGCCCCGTCAAGAGCCAGCCTGAAAAAATCCACCAAGTTTTAGTGGGCTGGGATGGGATGAAACACAAGCTATAGTAGCCGGAAACCCTTGTATGTTCTTATGTTACCACAGCCCGCCGCCGGGGGAGGGTGACGAAATCACCCAGAAAAAAATTTTTCTCCCCTTTTCAGTCCAACGCCTCCCACAGCAGCCCCGCAGCCTCTAGGGCCGCCCAGCTGGGATACGCCGCCTCCACGCTCTCCCAAGTGACCGCGCGGAAGCGGTAACTGATCTCCACATGGCAGGGCAAGAGGTCCTCGATCAACCCCCGCACCAGGGCCCAATGCTTCGGCGGCTCTTTATTCTGGGGGAAATACACCGTCAGCCGCAGGGGCCCCGGCCCCTCCTCCACCTGGGCGGGGATGCCGCAGCCCTTCAGGGCGTCGTTCACCGCCGCCAGGGTAAAGCAGCCCTGGTTCACCCGCAGCAGGGCCGTGAGGCAGTCCCGCAGCCCCTGGCTGTCCTTGTCCTCATACTCCCGGCTGAGCAGGCTGCTGAGCAGTTGTAAGCCCTCCCCCTGGGCGGTGGCGGGGTTCATCTCCTGGCGGAGCAGGGCCAAGGTCTCCCCCACTCCATCCAGCACCGCCCCGGCGCTCTTCAGCTCCCCCCACTGGAAGGAGCCCTCCCAGCGGTAGACCCCCAGGGGTTCCAGCAAGTCCCGCAGCTGCCCTCCACAGCTCACGTCAACACCTCCACCGTCAGGCCCCGCAGCACCGGCAGCTCGTCCCGGCGCATGGTCACATCATTGGCCGGGGCCCCCAGGTTATAGTTGGCCACGCCCTCCACCTGGAAAATCAACTGCCGCATCTGAGCCACCAGCAGGTCCTGTCCCAGGCGGCTCCCGTCGAACCAAGCACTCACCGCCTGGCGCACCCGTTCCACCACCGTGGCCGCCAACAGCCCCGCCGCAGGCTTCACCGCCACCACCACGTCCACGGATACCGTGACGGGGGCCTTCACCTCTAGGCTCACCGCCACCTCCCGCCGCTCCTCCAACAGCTTCTGGACGGACTGAACCAGGGCACTGTCCGGAACACCCCCGGCGGCGGCGATCACTACGTCCACCGTCCCCAGCCCCCGGTTCTTGGGCAGCACACTCACTGCCGCCACGCCCTCCACCTCCATGGCCGCCTGGGCGTAATAGGCGGCATTGGTCCCATTGGGCAGCCCCCGGTAGGAGGCCAACACCCGGGCCCGAAGCCCCCCGTCGTCCTCCTCCTCCCGGCCCCCAGAAAAGGCCACGGGATTGGTACAGGCGGCAATGCCCACCGGGGCCACCGCCATGGTCCGCACCGTCCCCGCTGCGGCATTCCCCCCGGGCCCGGGCTCCACCGCCTGGGCAGGCACGTCCACATACAGCGCCCCCGCCGCCAGCTCCGCCGCCTGGGTGGTGGCAAAGGCCACCAGCCCCACGGTCATACACACCGTCCCCGCCGGAATGGGGACCCCCTGCCCCAGGGCCTCCCGGAGGGAAAAGCGCAGCACCCCCGTGGCCCTGGCCGCCGGGGTCCGGTGCAGCCCCCGGAGCGCCGCGTGCTTTTCCAAGTCCTCCCCTGTGGCCGTCTGGGGAAAACACTGCCGCTTGGTCCACGCCGCCTCCTCGTACAAGCCGTACACCTGGGCTGCCAGGGCATACAGCCGCACCGCCATCTCCCCGGTCCCGGCCAGTTCCACCCCGGTCTCCTGGGCAAACAATTCCACCATCTCCCGGTAGATTTCCTCCACAGTTTTCATGGTTCCTCCTCTCTATACGCCCACTTGGGCCTCCAAGGGCTCCCCCCGCCAGGTCAGGAACACCGTCAGCCGCTGCTGGCCCTCCTCCCACAGCGCCCCCGTCACCTGCAAGTCCTTCTCCCCCGCCAAGGCCTCGGCGGCGTAGCTGGCCCCCAGGGCCTGCCGGGCGGAGGCCTTCTCCCTGGGCAGCAGGTACAAACGGCTCCCCACCTCCGGCAGCAGAGGAAAACTCCCCCGCCGGGCCGTGAGCAAGAAGAGCACCCGTTCCAATACCGCCTCCGCCCCCGACGCCTGGAGGAAGCCCCCCACGCCGTCGGGCACATAGTCCCCATCCCTCAGCCGGTTCACTGCCAAGGCTCACACCTCCTGTCCATTCACTGTCAGCGTCCCCTCCACCTCCACTGTCCCTTTGAGCAAGATCCGCCCATCGGGTTTTAAGTGGATGCCCGTCCCCTGGGCTGTGGAGAGCACCACCTCCCCCGGCTCCAACACCGTTTCGTCCTGCATCCCCACCAGGCAGGGGCTGCCCTCCGCCCCGCTCTTCACCACCAGCACGGTGTCCCCCCGCCTGGGGCTCCAATGGTAGCCGCCAGGGAGCCAGCGGCCCACCTGCCGCCGCTCCCCTGCCAGGGCCACCGCCAGCTCCGGGCCGTCCACCGTCACCTGGCCGCAGTCCGCGGCGCTCTCCTGCAAAAATTCCTGTCCCTGCTGTCTTGCCATCCACATGGTCCTCTCTCCTTTTTCAAAGTACCGCCTTGGGGTCCCCCAGCACCAGGGTGGTCCGCAGGCCCTCCTGGTCCCAGGCCACCTTGCTCTCCCGCACCCGGTAAACCCCGTTGCGCCCCCAGTCCCCCCGCTGGAGCTTTACCAGCTCCCCCGGCCAGGCGGCAAAGCCCAGGGCCACCGTCACCTCAATGGCCTCCCACTCTGCCGCCGACCGGTCCAACTGGAACTGGGCGTTATACCGCCGGGCCTGGTAGCCCGTGTTCTTGGGCAGCAGCATCACCCGGCTGCACTGCCCGCCCCGGCTGCGGAAGTCCTCGTTTACCACTGTCTGGGGGTTCCAGCCGGTCACATCCCGCACCGTCACCTGGGACAGCACCCCGTACCTCTGGCAGCGCCACAGCAGCCTTTCCACCGGGGCCGTCTCATCCAGCACCACCGGGGCCCCGTCCTCCCAGCCGTGGAGGGCCAGCTTCCCCTCCCGGGTGAAGCGGGGGGTCACACCCCCGTGGTACCGGGCGAAGTCATAGAGCACCTTCCAGCAGCTGCTTCCGGAGCCCACAGAAAACCCCCAAACCGGGGGCAAATAAACCTCTTTCTCCAAGCTGATGCCGTAAGGGCTCACATACCCCCGCAGGATTTCCCCCAAGCTGGCCTGTCCATAGTCCACAGCCCCCGCCTGGTTGTCCAGGAGCAGGGCCTGCATCCCCCGTCCGCTGAACTCCGCCACGCAGCCCTCCTGGGACCACTGGCACTGGCACTCGTCCAGCACCCCGGTGAACACCGTCCCGCCCCCCTCCATCACCTGCATCCTGGTTCCCGCCGCCAAGCGCTCCTCCTGCCCTGGGGTCCACAACGTCTTGACCCAAAAGCTGTCACAGGGGGACCCTAGGCCGTAGTTCAATTCCCAGGCCAGGGGGGTGGGCAGCGCAAACCGCTCCCCGTCATAACAGCCCATCTTCCACTCTGCCATTCTCTCACCTCACTCGGACCCTCTGTCCCACATAGATCACATTGGGGTTGCGGATTTCCGGGTTCAGGGCCAACAGCGCCCCCAAGGTAATCCCCCGCCGCCGGGAGATGCCCCACAGGGTATCCCCCCGGACGACCACATAGTACTCCGCCGCCCCGCTGTCCCCGCCGCCGGGCTTCTCCGCCGCCGGAAGGCTCTCCCGGCGCAGCCCCTGGCTGTAGCGGTCATAGTCCTCCCAGAAGGTAAAGCGGTAGCGCACATAGTCCTTCCTGGGCTCCTGGGCCAGAGACAGCCTGACAAAATACGCCTTGGCGCTCTGCCACACCGGGTGGACCAAATTCCCCGGCCCCCCGCTGTAAAACACCGAGGCCAGCTTTTTGAACTCCGTATACGCCTCCGGGCCGAAAAACTCCCCTTCCCCGTCCATCACCCGCCGGGTGAGCCCCAGGTCCTGGGTGGCGTAGTTCCCAAAGGGGACCTTATGCACCGCCACCTGCCGCTCATAGCGGATGCGGTAGGTCCTGGGGTTATGGGGCCACACATAGTCCTTATACTGCATAGGGGTCAATTCCAAAGCTTCCACCTCCCCTTCTCAAAATAGGGCAAAGCCCCCATCATACCGCCGGGCGTCCCGCTGCACCGCCCGGTCCAAGGCCTCCAATTCCAGCCCGCCGCCTACGGCAGGCCCCGCCTGGGGCACGCTCAGGCGCACCGGGCCCCCGCCGGTACTTGCCCCATATTCCGCCACCTGTCTGGCCCGGGACAAGTCCTCCAACAGCGCCGCCGCCCCCACCGTCCGCCGGCTAGAGGCCATCTCCTCCCCCAGCGCCGCCGCCGGCAAGGCCGTTTCTGGAACATCTGTCCCCGGCTTCCCCTGGGCCGCCTCCCGGAGCCAAGCTGTCCGCCGTCCCTTCTCCTCCAACGGAGCCCACAGCTCATCCGCATCCGCCCTGCCCATCGGCTGGACCACCGGCACTTCCGCCCCCTCCCCGGGGGCAGGGGGGGACAGTTCCTGCCCCGCCCCTGGCTCCTCCATACGGCGCGGAACCACCTGCTGTCCCAGCTCCAACGCCAACGCCTCCCCGTCCTCTTCTGGGAGCAGTTCTTCCAAATAGTCCATCATGGTGCCTCCCCCTCTCGCAGCTGCAAAAACCGTTCCATGTCAAAGCCGGGGTTTTCCTCTTCTAGGCGCTCCCCCGTCTCCCGCCCACACACCGGACAGCGCGGGAGGGAAGCCTCCGCCCGGCAGCTTGGGCACAGCAGGGCAGCGGCCTCCTCCTCATCCAGCAGCAGGTTCAGGGCGCACCAGAGATAGTCCCTCTGGCTCATCTCCTTCACCCGCGCCTCTGTGGGCAGGGCCTGGAACGCCCGGAGCACGCGCCACCGCAGCCGTTCCTCCGGCGCGTGCTCCAAGCTTTTTTTAACGTCTCTAACCGTCCTCTCTCCGTCCCCAGCCCAGGGTCCTCCTCCCGGCAAAAGGCCGCCCAGCGCCCCGCCAGGTCCTGGATTTGTTCCACGGTCAGCGCCTCCAACACCGCCGCTCCGGAGGCATACGCCCGCCGTCCCCGTTTCCGCAGGAAGCGGGCAATCAGGCAGGCGTTGGCGCATAGCGCCCGTTCCCGCCCTTCCTGGGCCAACGCCAACGCCTCCCGCCGGGCCTCCAACACCTCCTGGGCCCGGAGCAGCCCCATGCTGTACCCCTTCCCCAGGGTCAGCCGCCCCGGCTGGGTACACAGCTTCAGCCAAGCAAAGGCACTCATGGCCCGGTCTCCAAGCGCTTCCCGGCCACCACCGTCACCTTTTCCAGCACCGAAGCCCCCAGGGTCCCGCTCTCAGAGAGCTTGCTCCACTGGCAGTTGCTATAGATGATCCGCCGGTCCGGCTTACAGATCACCAGGCTGAAATCCTCCAACTCGTGGAAATTGAGCCCGTCGGTCAAGGCCTCATCGGTGGCATAGATGCGGCTGAGCTCCAACAAGTGCTCCTTGGGCCCCGTGATGGTGGCCACCGGCTCTGTCTCTCCAAAAGCCTCAATCACCGTACTGGCCCGGGTACTCTGGGCGCTGTAGCTCTGCACCACCGCCACCTTCCGTCCGTTGACCTCTAAGTAAATGTCGCTGCTGCTCGGGATTCCCCGCATAGTTCTTCCCCCTTTCTCTCCCATCAAAGCGTGATCTGGGCACTCAGCCAGATCTGGTTCAGCCCGTGGGCCACCGTAAAGGCGAAGCGCACCAGGCACACCGACGGGTCCTCTTCCAAGGCCTCCACCGTCACGTCGTCATACCCTGTGATGATCTCCGCCCCCAGCTTTTGTTCCAGCAAGATCACCACCTGGGAGCGGATGGCCCCCCGCACCTGCCGGGTATTCTTGCTCCGGGCAAAGCGGCTCTGCAAGGCCTGGCGGATGCCCGGGATCACGTCGTCAATGACCAGAATGGTCCCCAGCTCCCGCCAGCTGCTGTCGGATGCGCCGTTGGTCTTGGTGCGGGTGGTCACCCCCCGCACCACCGTGCAGCGTCCCGCCGCCAGCTCCACCGGGGTCACCCCTCCACGGATGAGAGCGTCCAATTCCTCCTCTGTATACTGGGCCGCCAAGCCGCCTATCCCTTGCAGCTGTGCCCCACCCAAGGGCACCGCCGGGTCGCTCTGGCCGCAGATGGCCCCGGCCACCGCCGCCGCCGCCCAGGGCCCCGGGGTGGCGGTCCCGTCCCCGGCGGGGGCCACCAGCACCATGCGCTCGCTGTTCAGCTCACCGGCCGCCGCCGTCAGCGCACTCACCGTGGCCGCCGCCTCACAGCCCACCACGCCGATGCGCTCCCGCCGCTGGTGGCTGGCGCGCTCCACGCTCTCCCGCAGCGCCCCATGAACCGCCGCCGCTGTACTGTCACAGCAGACCAACTTCACCTCGTCCTGGTTCTCCAAGACCTGAAACGCCGCCGTATACGCCGCCACATCCGCCTCCTTCGCCACCGGCACCGCCAGCACCCGGGCCGCGCCGTTTTCCAGCAACAGCCTCGCCAGGGCGGTGAAGCTGTCCTCCCCGCCAAAGGCCGCCACGGCGTCGCTGTAGCTGTTGAGTATGTGCGGCTCCCCCGGGGTCCCCCCGTCACTTTGGGCCACCAAGGCCGCCGTCCCCCGGCCCCCTGTTCCCCGTACCACGCCGGAAGCCGTGTAAATGGAATAGACCCCCGGCCGCTCATGTCTCGTGATTGCTGTCAAGTAAAAAACCACCTTTCACTTCAAAGCCCAAAAAGGCCCCTGTCTCCTCTGCCTTGGCCAGCAGCATCCCCCTGCATTGGAGCTGCAACCGCCCACAAAACATCCTGTTCTCTTCCTGGAATCCCGTCTCCTCCATGGACCACTTCTCCACCGTCAGCCCCGCGGGCTTTTCCCTTTCCAGGGTCTCCACCACCCGGTCCAACAGCAGGCGGCAGCCCTCCTCCCCGGCCTTTTCCGGGCTGTACAGCGCCAGGGCAAAGCCCACCCCCACCTGCTGTCCATAGGCCTCCTGCCACCCCCGGTCCACCGGGTCATAGACCTCCCCCAGGTAGCCCCCAAAACCGGCGGGGCTCCCCTCCACCCGCTTCACCGCCACCACCGCCAAGGGCTCCTTCCACCGCCCCCGGCCCTCCCGGGGCCAAGCGCTCAGGGCCTGGATTCCCTGCCGTTGCAAAAAGGCCACCATGGCCTCCTGCAAGGCCGCCAGTGTACTCATTCCACATCCTCCTCTCTCCGCTCCAATACCGCCCGCCAATACACCCGGTCCGTCCCCACCAGGACTTCCCGGACGTTCACCACGTCATAGCGCACCGCCCCCTGGATGAGCACCGTGTCCCCCGCCGCCGGGGAGAAGGGCAAGCCCCTCTCCCCCAAGCACAGGAAGAACTCCCGCCGCCGCACTCCCAGGGCCGTGGGCAAAAACTGCCGCTCCCGGTCTGCCAGGGGCTGGACCAGGGCCAAGCCCTCCCCCAGGGGCACCCCGTCCCGCTCCAAGGCCACAAGGCGGCCATACCGCCGGGCGATGGCGGAAAAGGCGCTGCCAAAGCTCATCCCCTCACCTCCAAAAAGGCAAAGGCGCTGTCCTGCAAATAGGGCTCCAACAGCAGCCGGGCCTGCCTTGCCAAGCTCCGGGCGCAGGCGGAACCCTCCGCCCCGCCCCGGACGCTGAGCTCCCCAGCGGTAAAGGCCAGGGGCACCGGCTGGCTGGCCTCTAGGGCCTGGGACATCGCCGCCAGGGCCGTCCATGCGCTGGCGGTGAGGAACACCCCCCGGCAGTCCTCCGGTTCCACCCCCTCCCGGAGCTGTTCCCGCCACTGCTTTGCCGCCTCCGCGCACAAATCCGCCAGCACCGCCAGCTCCTGTTCATTGAACTCCCGCCCTGCAAAACACTGGGCCACTGTCACGATCTCCTGTGTCTCCATCCGCACCCCTCCATTTCTGTTTACTGTCCAGCCTTAGCCGGTCCCAGCTCCAACACCTTAGACGCCTCCTGGAAAATCTTAGAGAAGCCGGAGATGGACGTAATGGCCGCCCGCTCCAACTGCCGGTCGATGAGCTTGTCATACTCCACCAGCACATCCCCGGTGCGCACCAGCTCCAAGGCGTAATTCTTATCCAGGCCGATGATGGTATGGGCGGGCACCGCACTGCTGCGCAGCAGGGTGGCCCCCATCGGCGTCACCATCTTCCCGGTGCCCTGGAAGCTCAGCCCCGCCGCCGCGTCCCGCAGCTCCGGCAGCTTCAGCACCTGGGCCATGGCGTCCCCCACCAGCAGGGTATTCATGGTGTAGGGGTCAAACTGGCTCCAAAAGTCCACCAGGGCCCCATAGTCCAGGGTCCCGGCGGTGCCGGAGATCACCCCGTCCCCAATGGTGAAGCGCTGGGCGGCGTTGCTGTTGCCGTCCCCCTTGGTGATCACATCAATGGCATCCGCCACATGCATCCGGTTGATGTAGGCCCCGATCTGCCGCAGGGTCACAGAGAACAGGTCCAATCTTTGGAACTGGATGGCCTCATAGGAGGCCACCAGCATCCGCCCCCGCTTGTGGAGCTTCACCAAATTCTCCTGGGAGGTCACCTTGGTCTGGGGGATCTCCGCCCCTTCCGCCACCATTTTCAGGCTCTTGCCCTCGTCGGAGGGCTGGGAGGCAATAGAGCGGTAGTCCATCCCGTTGATGGTGGTTTCCGCCGCGGTCATCAGCGGCAGGATGTCACTTTCCTCCATCCCCTGGCGCACCGCCCGGGCCACGTATTCGGGGAAGAGCACCGCAGACTCCCAGGTGGCGAAGAACTTTGCCACCACATCCGACGCCGGCCCGTTTACCTTGATGTCAAAGCGCTTCAACTGCCGCTGGAAGGCGTCCAGCTTTTCCAGGGGCGTGCCCTGGTACTGCTCCGAGGGGTCGCACTTTTCCAGCACCTTGGTGAAGGAGCGCCCCGCCTCGTTGTACATCCCCTTCTCCAGCTTCACCGTCTCAAACTGATATGCCATGTACCATTACCGTCCTTTCTCTCTGTTCTCAAAGGAACAGGCCCAAGGTCTTGCTGCCGCTGTCCACCTGGACCACCAGGTATTCCCGGCCGCTCTCCGCCGCCGTCACGCCGCCGCTGCCGTCAGCCGCCAGCCTTGCCCAGCCCAGGGCCGGGGCGGTGCCGGTATAGGGCAGCTGGGCGTAGCCCTTCACCTGCACCGCCGCGCAGCCCCCCCGGACATTCAGCGCCAGCCCCACCAGGGCCGCCCCGTTTCCGGCATTCTTCACCGTGCCGTCGCTGTCCATGGCCACCGGGACCCCCGCCGTCACGTCTTTTTCCTGGAAGGTCACCACTGCCATCTCGATTCCCTCAAACGATACCATCCCGTTTTCCTCCTTTGTTTGATGTTTTCCTGCTGTCAAATTTGGAACGCCGCCTCATCCAACGGCGCGTCCTCCCCGTCTCCGCCGCCGTAGGGCAGCTGCACCGGCAGGGCCAAGCGCTTCTCCATCCGCTTCTGGTAGCTCTCCTGTAAGGCCTCCAACTCCTGCACCTCCAATTTCTCCACAATGGACCCTAGGGTCCCTCCGTCCAGCTCCTCCTGGACCATCAGCCCCAGCCGCAGGGTATCCCGGCGCAGCCGTTCCAGATAGTGCCGGCCCACCGCCGCCTGCTGTTCCAGGCCCTTCAAGTCCTCCTGCCAGGCGCCCTCCGGGTCCGCCCGCTTGAGGGCCTGCCACAAGCCCTCGGGCTGGTAGCCCTTCACCACTCCCGCCAGCCGCTGGGCGGGCACCGCCACGAAGGACCACTCAAAGGCGTCCACCGGCTCTTCCAGGCGCACGATACAGCGCTTGCCCTCATACACCCGGCCCTTCACATGGCTGCAAAGCTCCCGGTCGTGGATGTCGTTGCCGCAGATGGAGCACACGCTCCTGCGCACCGCGCAGCCCACGCTGACCTCTTTTTTGATGCCGCCCTCGATTTCCGCAATCAGCCCCGCGTTCTCCTGGGTGCGCAGCATGTAAGCATAACCCTTCAGGTAGCACCCCGGCTCCCCGGCCTCGCTCACCGCCCCTGGCTCCTCCACGATTTCCGTGCGGTACAGCCGGGCCGTCTGGTCCCTGGCGCTCCAACTGTGGTCAAAGATGCCGGTCTTTCCCACAAAGAGCTCCGCCAACAGCTCCAATCCCCGCCGGTCGAAGTACTCGTCGTCCCGGTCTGTCTGGTTGTCACACAGCCGCACCGGGAAGCAGTACACCTCCTCCCCGCTGAGATTCCCCCGGCTCAACCGGTTGATGGCCGCCAGCTCCTGCTCCGGCAGCCCCGCCGTCTCCATCCCCTGAACCGCCTGGCCCTGGGCCTGCTTGGTCACTGTTTTCATGGGCACGCCTCCTTATCCTCATCCTCTGTGTTTTCCTCTGGGTCTCCCGACGCATCCTCCGCCTGGGTGGGCGCATCCTCTCCCCCTTCCAGCTTCCTGGCCTGCTGGCGGTACAGCGCCGCCTTGGCCTCCTCCACCTGGTCTTGGAGGTTGATCTCCTCCCATTCCAACTGGAAGGGGCAGTCATAGCCGTGCATCCGCAGCCACATTGTGCAGACCTTCTCCACCACCGGCGTCAGGGTCCGCCGCAGGGCGGTGAGCTCGCTGGTCATAATGTCCGCCTGCTGGCTGCTCATCCGCTCGGTGGAGGACCAGGTCAGCCCCAGCAAAAAGGGCGGGATTCCCGTCTGGGAGATCAGCTGTTCAATGAGCAGCCGCACCGGCGCCTGGCAGTCCGGGATGCTGCACTCCGCCCCGATGACCTTGATCTCCACGTCCCCCACCGCCACAAAGTCCCGCACGGCCCCTGCCCGGGTGCTCTGCATGGCCTCGCTCCACCCCCGGGCCAGCTCCCTGCTGCGCTCCCGGAGGCGACCACTGTTCCACTCCTCCTCCCCTGGCTTGTAGGTCACTGCAAAGCGCACATTCCCCGCCCGCTCCCAGTTGGCCCCCAGGGTCTGGTAGATTTTCAGCAGCACATTGGCCAAAAAGGGCATACTGTGCAGCAGCGACACCCCATAGGGGTTCTCCGGGCTGGGGTGGTAGGGGGTAAACAACAACAGCTCCTGCCGGGGCAGCACCCGGCTCTCCCCGTTGCTCTCCTTCACCGCCAGCAAAATATCCAGGGGCGAGCCGTTCTCCTTCACCTGGATGCTGGACACATCCCCGCACAGCACCGCCGCGATCTCCCGCCCGTCCCGGCTGAGGACGATCTCCCCCACCGCCCGCCCGCAGGTGAGCAGGCAGTTCAGATAGCTGTCCAGAAAGGCCTGGATGCCCCGCTGGTTCCACCCGGCAGGCACCGTGCGCAAAAACTCGTTGAGCCCTGCCTGGGCCCCCTGGTCCTCACACAGCACCCTCAGCCCCCCGGACAGCCGCACCAGCTTCAAGATGGCGGCGTCCACCACCGGCACCGCCTCCCGGATGGCCCGGTACAAGCTGAATTCCGGCCGGTGCATGGGGATGTACCCGTCGATGAGCTGGAAGGGGTGCCGCTGCTCCGGCCGGATCTGCACCTGGGCCGGCAGGCTCTCCTCCTTCCGTCTCCGTTTCCAAATTCCCATCGCGTCTCCTTTCTACGCATCTCTCTCCACAAACCCGGCAAAAAATCCCGTCCCCGCCCCTTCCTCCGGGGCCACCACCGTGGCCACAAAGTAGCGGATTTCATCCATGGCGTGGTCGAACTGTTTTTTTACCTTGTCGTGGTCCCCGGCGCTCAGGTCCCAGCAGTAGGCCCCAAACTCCCGGATGGCGTCGCCGCAGGGGGTACAGATGACGATCCGCCCATGTTTCAGGGCGTCCGCCGTCATGCGGATGCCTGAGAGCACATCGTTCTTGGCCTTACGCACCTGCCACCCCTCCCGGCGCAGCAGCTCCAAAAAGGAGGCCGCCGAGGGGTCCACCACCACCGCCTCAATCTCCCGCCCGCCGGCCAGCTCCCCCAGCCGCTGGGCGTATTCCTGGTCCGTCTGCTGCCGCTTGGCCTCCCGGGCGTCGTAGTAGTACTCCTTCACCCGGTACCACCGGTCCCCGAACTTCCCCCACAGCCCCAGAGAGGTGGGGTTCACCGTGCCGTAGTCGCAGGAGATCACCCACCGCTGGGCCTCCCCTGCAGGCACCGCCTCCACCATGCCCTGGTCAAAGAAGTCGTACACCAAGCCCTCCGCCGCCGTCCATTCCCCCAGCACAAAGCGCCGGTAAAAGGCCCCCTGGAAGGCCCGCTGGTATCGGGCCCGGGTCTCCTCACTGAGGCTGGGGTTGTCCTCCATGAAAAAGCGCAGGTGCAGGGCGTTGCGCGCCTGGCAGCGGCAGATCCACTCCCGGTAGAACCAGTGCCCCGGCCCCTCCGGGTTGCAGGAGAACCAGAACTTGGCCCCCGTCACCGAACAGCGGGCGCAGGCCTGTTCCACAAAGGAGCGGGGCATCAATGCCACTTCGTCCAGCAGCACCCCCGCCAGGGTCACCCCCTGGATCAGGGCCGCGCTGCCCTCATCCTTGCCGCCGAAGAGGAAGAAGGTGTTTTCCTGTCCCCCCAGCCGCAGCAGCAGCTTGTTCCGGGAGACCTTTTCCTCCCACTGGAAGCCCAGCTCCCCCAGCAGCGGCAGCACGCTGGAGAGCAGGTTGCGCCGCACGGACTCCGTGGTCTTGCCGCACAGGGCGAACTGCTGCCCCCGGTACCGGGCCATGGCCCAGAGGAAGAAGGACAGCCCCAGACACATGGTCTTGCCGCTGCGCACCGCCCCGTCGCAGATGATGGCGTCCATCCCCCGCTCCGGGGCGCTGTCGCTCCACCACCGCAGCACCTGGCGCTGTTTGGGGGAAAAGCGTTGGATCATCCCCCCTCACCGGCCCCGCCCTCTTCCAGGGCCCGGAGGAAGGCCGCCGGCCCCTCGCCCCCCTCCTCCTTCATCTGTTCCAGCAGCTTCACCAGCACCGCCGCCCGGTCTGTGAGCTTCACCTCTACCGTGCCGTTGCTGTTGCGCCGGAACTCCGTCAAGCAGCCCAGCTCCAAGCCATCGATGGCCTCCCGGTCCTCCCCGCTGAGGTAGGCCAGCTTCACCGCGTCGTTGGCGGACCCCGCCGCCAGCTCCAACATCCTGCGCAGCACCTCCTGGCGCTCCACGTTCTTTTTCTGTTTCAAAGGCATCCCTCCTTTTTCCAAGGCCCGCGCCTGCAACAAGCGCCTGACACCCCTGGTGGGATTCCCCCGATTTATGTACAGTCCCATACACCTTGCAAAAAACTTTTTTCCCCGCCCTGCCTTTCCCAGTCCCATCTTTTCCCCAGGGCATAGCGCAGCCCCCGGGGCGCCCCAGATAAAAAGGGCGCCCCGGGGGCTGTCTTTCCGGCGATGGTTAGCCGTTGTTGTTGCTGGAGAACTCGCTATTGGACTTGCCGGACACGCCGGAGCCGCTGTTCTTGCCGTTGGCCTGCTTGCTCTGGCCCTTCTGCTGGGCCTGCTGGGAGCCGAACTCGTTGCAGGGCTTGTTGTTCTTCTGGCTCATAGCTTTCATCTCCTTTCCATGGGATTCGCTCTTAATATGTCCCCTGGGCGAAAAGTTATACACTTGACGAAAAAAACGTTCCATGCCATAATGTCCATACTTGAATGTTCAACCGAATCGCGCCCCGCGCAAAAAAGAAAGCAGGTGCCCACCATGGCAAGAAAGGTACTCATTGTAGAGGACGAGAGCAACATCGCCGAGCTTTTGAATCTCTATTTGAAAAAAGAAGGCTACGAGACGAAGGTTGCCGAGGACGGCGGCAAGGCCTTGGAGCTCTACCGCCTCTTCCGCCCCGACCTGGTCCTTCTGGACATCATGATCCCGGTGATGGACGGCTGGGCCGTCTGCGCCAAGATCCGGGAGACGGACAAGACCCCCATCATCATGCTCACCGCCAAGGGCGAGACCATCGACAAGGTGGCCGGCTTGGAGATGGGGGCCGACGATTACATTGTCAAGCCCTTTGAGATGAAGGAGCTCCTGGCCCGGGTCCACGCGGTCCTGCGCCGCCTGGGCACCGACGAGGGCAAGGCCCGCCGCCTCAGCTTCGACGGCCTGGTGATCAACCTGGACTCCTACGAGCTGGAAGTCCAGGGCAAGCGCATCGACACCCCCCCCAAAGAGCTGGAACTCCTCTTCCACCTGGCCTCCTCCCCCAACCGGGTGTTCACCCGCAACCAGCTCCTGGACGAGGTCTGGGGCTTTGACTACTTTGGCGACTCCCGCACCGTAGACGTCCACATCAAGCGCCTGCGGGAAAAGCTGGAAGGGGTCAGCGGCCAGTGGTCCCTGAAAACCGTCTGGGGCGTGGGCTATAAGTTCGAGCTCCACGGCTCCACCAGCTGAGGCCCCCCATGAAGCTGCGGAAAACCACCATGTACCTGCGCCAGATGGGGGTCATGCTCGCCCTCATCGTGTTCTGCATCTCCCTTCTGGGCGCGGGCTTCCTCTCCCTGTCCTATCATTACAATAAGAACCAGGTCCAGGAGGCCATCCAGCGGGACATCAATTCCATCTCCCAATACGCCAACGCCCTGGTGAGCCAGGGCATGCCCCTGTTCTCCGACCAGTTCCGCCGCTACCTCTCCTCCATTGCCACCATCACCAGCGCCACCGTCCTGCTGTGCCAGTCCGATGGCTGCATCGTCTACGCCGCCGGGGATGCCCTGCCCAAGGACCGCTCCGTGGTGGGTGACTTCGTCCCCTCCTGGGCTGTGGGGGAGCTGCTCACCGACAAGAGCTACAGCGGCACCACCACCCTCAACAGCATCCTCACCACCGAGAGCTTCGTCTCCGGCGTCCCCATCATCCCCGTCACCCTGAACCCCATCACCGGGGAGACCATCGCCATGGGGGACCCCACCGGCATCCTCTTCATCGCCTCCGACGCCTCCTCTATGCTGGCCTTCCTGCGCAACTCCTTCCAGCTCTTCTTCCTCACCGCCGTGGCGGTGCTGCTGATCTCCCTGGTGATCTGCTCCATCACCGTCCAGCGCCTGGTGGACCCCTTAAAGGTCATGTCCCGCTCCGCCTACCAGTTTGCCCACGGGGAGGTGGACACCCGGGTCACCCAATACGCCAACCGCACCGACGAGATTGGGGAGCTGGCCGCCGCCTTCAACGCCATGGCCGACTCCCTGGCCCAGGCCGAGCGCCAGCGCAGCGAGTTTGTGGCCAACGTCTCCCATGAGCTCAAGACCCCCATGACCACCATCGCCGGCTTTGCCGAGGGGATTTTGGACGGCACCATCCCCCCGGATAAGGAGCGGGAATCCCTGCAAGTGATTTCCTCCGAGACCCGCCGCCTCTCCCGCCTGGTGCGCCGGATGCTGGACCTGTCCCGGATGCAGTCTGACCAGCGCATTTCCGCCCAGGAGCAGTTCGACGCCGTGGAGCTCCTCCTCCGGGTCCTGGTGAGCCTAGAGCAGAAGATTACCGAAAAGGAGCTGGACGTGGAGACCACCCTCCCCGACGGCCCTGTGATGGTCTGGGGGGACCCCGACGCCGTCACCCAGGTGTGCTATAACCTCCTGGACAACGCGGTGAAATTCTCCACCCCCGGCGGCCGCCTCTCCCTGAAGATCACCACCCGGGCCGGCAAGGCCTATGTCTCTATCGGCAACCAAGGGGAGACCATCCCCCCCCAACAGCTCAGCTACATTTTCGACCGTTTCCACAAGGCCGACACCTCCCGCTCTTCCCACAAGGAGGGCGTGGGCCTGGGCCTCTACATTGTCAAGACCCTGCTCAATGCCTACAAGGAGGAGATCACCGCCACCAGCGAAAACGGCTATACCGAATTTACCTTCACCCTCTCCGAAGTGTGAAACATATTTTCCCGTCCTTTCCCATATCCTTTTGTATCAGCACACACCCTAGTGAAAGGACGGGATCTCTATGCCCTTTGACGAAAAGAACCCAAGCCCTGCGCCCACCCACCGCATCACCCTGGACCAGCGCCGCCGCCTCACCGTCTCGGGGGTGGAGGAGGTGGAGAGCTTTGACGAGTCCTCCATCGTCATGCGCACCCAGGACGGCAGCCTCATCATCCACGGCAGTGACCTGCACATTGAAAAGCTCAGCCTGGACGGCGGGGACCTCCTGGTCCAGGGGGAGGTAGATGCCCTGACCTATGAAGAGGAGGTCCCCAGCAGCTTCCTCTCCCGCCTCTTCCGGGGATGACCATCTCCCTGGAAGCCCAGGGCCAAGCCTTCCTGCTCACCCTGGGCATGGGGGCCCTCCTGGGCCTCTACTATGACCTGCTGCGCCTGCCCCGGCTGCTGCTCCCTCCCCGCTGGGCCCAAGAGCTGCTGGACTTGCTCTTCTGGCTGGGGGCCTTCTTCCTGCTCTTCCTCTGCGCCACCTGGCTAGAGGGGGGGCGCGTCCGGCTCTACCTGGCCCTGGCCCTTTTGTGCGGCAGCCTGGCCTATTTCTTCCTGCTCAGCCCCGCCGTGCGCCATCTCCTGTCCCGCTTCGCCGCCCTGGTGGCCCGGCTGCTGGGCTTCCTGCTCTCCCCTCTGCGCCGCCTGGGCAGTGTTCTCACGGCCCAGTGGGCAAAATTTATCCGCCCCCGCCTGGAAAATTGGAAAAAATCCTTTTCTTTTTCCCAAAGATGGAGTACAATGAGTCAGTTTCATTGTCTGCACCGGCGCGTGTCCCGCAGAAAAAAGGAGGTGTCGCACCATGCCGCGCAGCAAAAAGGGTGGTCTGATCCTTCGGCTCCTTCTCCTGGTCCTTCTGGCCTACATGGTCATTATGCTGGTCCGGGTCCGGGGGCAGATCACGACAGCCTCCAACGACCTGGACCAGCTCACCGCCCAGGTCTCCCAGCAGCTCCAAACAAACACCGAATTATCCAACGCCATCGAAAACCGCGATGACCCCAACTATTTGAAAGACATCGCCCGGGAGCGCCTGGGGCTGGTCTCCCAGGACGATTGGGTCTTTTACATCGCCGATTAAACGCCCCCATCCCGGGGGATTTCGCCCTCACCCCAGCAGGGCGCATTACAACGAGGAGGATTTTCTGAACAGATGGAAATCAGTGTAGGTTCAATTTTGGAGGGAAGCGTCAAAAGCATCACCAACTTTGGTGCTTTCATCTCCCTGCCCGGCGGCCGCAACGGCCTGGTCCACATATCTGAGATCGCCCATTCCTACGTCTCCGACGTCCACGACCATCTCACCGACGGGCAGACGGTGAAGGTAAAAGTCGTGGGCATCGACGATGCCGGTCGCATCAACCTGTCCATCAAGAAGGCGACCCCTCCCCCTCCCCGTCCCCAGAGCGCCCCTAGGAAGCGCCCCGGCCCGGACAGCCGAGAGGGCGGCGAGCGTCCCAACCGCGGCGGTGGCCATCCCCACTTCCGGGAACCCCGCAACGCCGCTCCCCAGCCCGCCGGCCCCCCGGATTTTGAGGCCCGCTTGAAGCAGTTCATGCAGGCCTCCGACAGCAAGCTCTCCGACCTGCGCATGAGCGAAAAGCGCTCATCCCGCCGTTCCGGCCATCGCTAAGCAAACAAACCGCTCCGGTCATCCCACGACCGGAGCGGTTTTTCTTGTTTGGATTACACCTCCAGCGTCCCCCGCCGGATGTTCTCTTGCAAAAGCTGATCCGTCACTTCATATAGTTTCTCGGACCCCAACCGGGTGCCCCGCTGCCGCTGGTACACCTGCTCTGCTTTTACCCCATGGGCTTTCCAGTCCCCGCCCTGGTTGCTGTGGTTGAGCAGCAGGGGCTGTAAGTTGTCCATGGCGTGGGCGAACCGGGCCTCTGCCGACGCCCCCGCCTCGAACTCGTCAAACAGGGCGATGAGCTCTGCCTTCTGGTCCTCTGGCAGCATCCCGTAAAGGCTCTCCTTGGCCGCGTCCTCCCGGGCCTTCTGGGTCTCCAAGCCCTGGGCGTCGTAAGCGTAGGTGTCCCCCGCCTGGATTTCCACAATGTCGTGGATCAAGCACATCAGCATCACCTTGCCGATGTCCACCGCCTCGTTGGCATATTCCCGCAGCAGGTAGGCCATCACGGCCATATGCCAGGCGTGTTCCGCGTCGTTCTCCCGCCGGCCGTGGCCGGACAGATGGGTCTGCCGCAGCACGTTTTTCTCTTTGTCGATTTCCAGTGCAAAGGCAAGCTGTTTCTCAAGCCGCTGGTCCATGATCTCAGTCCTCCACCCGGTGTTCCAGTTCCCCGATGCCCTCAATCTGGCACCGCACCACATCGCCCTTCTTTAGGAATTGGGGGGGCTCCAAGCCCATCCCCACCCCTGCCGGGGTCCCGGTGGCGATCACCGTCCCCGCCTGCAAGGTCATTGCCTGGGAGAGCTCATGGATGATGTGGGGGATGGAGAAAATCAACTGGTCTGTCACCGCCTCCTGCCGCAATTCCCCATTCACCCAGGTACGAAGCGGCAGCGCCGGCGGCTGGGCAAAGGCGTCCTTGGTAACGATACACGGCCCCATAGGCGTGAAGCCATCCAACCCCTTGCCAAAGTACCACTGCTTGTGCCCTGTCTGCAAGTTCCGGGCAGACACATCGTTGACGATGGTGTATCCAAACACATAGTCAAAGGCCCCTTCCAAGGGGACATTCTTGGCGTCCCGCCCTAAGACCACCGCCAGCTCCGTCTCATAGTCCAGGCTGTCCACCAAGTCAAAGTGGCCGGGGATCACCCCCACAGGCCCCGGGCAGTACGTGGCCCGCTTGGAAAAATACACCGCCTGCCCTTTCTGCCGGGTAAAGGCCTCGGGGTCAAAGGCCTCTGCCTCGCTTTTGTGGGCCTGGTAGTTCATCCCCAGGCAGATCACATCCTGCCTGGGCCGTGGGATAGGTGCCAGCACCCGCACTGCCTCCAACGCCAGCTCCCCGGGTTTCTCCGCCGCAGCCTTCAAGACCTGATCCCGCCGCTCCGGCGCATCCATAAGTAGTGCATTCATGTCCCCATAGGGCAGCTTCACCAGCCGCCCCTCCGAGGCCTCCAAGCAAACCCATTCCTTCCCCAGTTCTTCCACCGTATACAATCTCATCCTTCAAGCCCCTCCTTCGTACACCTCGCGGGTCCCATACAAGTCCGTCCTTCTCCCCATCAAAATCGGGATCTGCCTCCGGTAGTGCTCCAACTCCTCCAAGGGCACCTCCCGCACCAGCACCCCCGCCTTCTCATCCAGCGCGCCCCGCACGGCCCCCCAGGGGTCGCACAACAGGGAGTGCCCATAGGCCACATAGGCGGCGTCTGTATCCCTGGCGGGAGAACACCCCGCCACGAAGCACTGGTTATCCAACGCCCGCATCCGGAAGCTCAGCTCCCAGTGGGCAGGCCCTGTGGTCATATTGAAGGCAGCCGGGACAAGGATCAGCTTCGCCCCCCGCTGCCCCATCACCCGGAACAGCTCAGAAAAGCGGATATCGAAGCAGATTGCCACCCCCAGGGGCCCGAACTCCGTGTCCACCACGGTGATCTGCTGCCCCGGGCTCAAGGTATCCGACTCCCGGAACCGCTGCCCGCCGGGGACATCGATGTCAAAGAGGTGCAGCTTCCGGTGCCGCCCCAGCTCCACCCCCTGGGGGGAGAAGATGTAGCTGGTGTTGTAGATGCGTCCCCCTTCCAGCTCCGGCACCGAGCCCCCCACCAGGGTCAGCCGGTACTTCTTCGCCGCGTTGGACAAAAACTGCCAGGTCTCCCCTCCGGCCTCCTCGCCGTAGGCTGGAAAACAGCTGTTGTCATAGGGGCAGTTGAACATCTCCGGCAGCAGCGCCAGGTTGGCCCCCTGGGCCGCCGCCTGTTCCAGCAGGGCATCCGCCCGCCGCAAATTCTCACCCTTGTCCTCTGTCACCTGCATTTGGCACAGCGCCAGTATACACTTCATCTGCCCCGCTCCTTTCTCATTGCCCTTGTCTCAAGTCCTCGCCTCGCCCACCAGGGCGCTGGCCCCCAGCCGTTCCGCCCCCAGCTCCAAATAGGCCTGGGCGTCCTCCAAGGTCCGCACCCCGCCGGAGGCCTTCACCAGCACAGATTCCGGCAAATTCTCCCGCAGCAGGGCCACATCCTCCCGGGTGGCCCCTCCCGTGGAGAAGCCTGTGGAGGTTTTCAAATAGTCCGCCTCCGCCTTGGCCACAATTTGGCACAGCTTCTGCTTCTCCAAATCCGTCAACAGGCAGGTTTCAATAATCACCTTCAACGGCCGCCCCAAGCAGGCCGCCTTTACCCCGGCGATCTCCTCTTCCAGCTTCTTCCAGGCCCGGTCTTTCACCCAGCCGATGTTGATGACCATATCGATCTCGCTGGCCCCGTTTTCCACAGCGTCCTTGGTCTCAAAAATTTTCGCCGCCATGGTGTTGTACCCATTGGGGAAGCCGATCACCGTGCATATTTTCAGGTTCCCCTGGACATACTCCACAGCCTCCTTCACATAGGCCGGCGGGATGCACACCGTAGCGCATTGAAACTCCATGGCCTCATCGCACAAGCCCTTGATCTGCTCCCAAGTACACTCCGGCTTCAGCAGGGTGTGGTCCACGTGGCGGAGGATTTCCATCTTATCCATACCATTGTCTCCTTTGCTCTCTGATTTATGTTTGGTGCCCTTAGTTTACCATATTCCACCGTCAGATACCAGCGCAACACTGGAAACGCTGGATTTTTCTTTTCTGTTAAAACGCGCCCAGCCGCACATACTACTCCCGCGGCTGCACCGCCGCCAACTTGTATCAACGTATAAACGCGATAGAGACCAAAGAGAAAAAACAGGAAAGGAGGGAACGTATGGCTCGCAAACTGATGACCGCCGCTCTCATCCTCACCCTTGCCCTCACCGCCGCAGGCTGCGGCACGAAAAACGCCGGGGCCTCCGCCCGCAACTGGGTAGACGGCTATGACCGCACCTACGAGGCCACCGGCGACGGCCACTACGCCGCCGACAACCAGGGCCAAGTCAAGGGCTACGGCGCCCACAGCAACGACACCGGCCGTGACGTCACCGACAGCCTCAAAAACGCTGGCCGTGATGCCGCCAACGGCGCCAAGAACGCTGGTCGGGACGTGGCCAACGGCATGAAGGACGCCGCCCAAAACATTGGCGACGCCACCGAGGATGCCCTGGACGACATGGGCAACGCCGCCAAGAAGTCCTCCCAGCAGCTCACCAACAACCACTAACCCTTTCTAATTATTCTATGGAAACGGCACCCCCAGCGCACGCGCCGGGGGTGCCGTTTTCCGTGTGCCCAAAGGGCCTCACTTTTTTCCACCTGGGGACGGGGCCTGCCCCTTCTTAAAGGGTCAAGGAGGGGGCAGAATACACCCGGTCCTTCAGCTCACTGTTGAGCATATACAGGCCCTTGGAGTCGCCGCCATAGAGCTCCATCTTGGTAATCATGTCCGCGGCGTTCTTCTCCTCCTCGCCCTGCTCCTTCACGAACCAGTCCAGCACCTGCATGGCCCGGTAGTCCTTGGCCTCAAAGGCGGCGGCATAGATGCCATTGATGAGGCTGGTAACCAGCTTTTCGTGCTCCAAGCCGGCTTTCAGGGGGTCCATGTGGTCCTTGAGCACCTTGTCCGGCTGCTTGATGGCCCCCAGGGTCACCTTTTCGCCATTGTTGTGGAGGTACTGATAGAACAGCATCGCGTGGGACTGCTCCTCCTGGGCCTGGATGCGGTACCAATTCTCAAAGCCATCCAAGCCGACGGAGGCATAGTAGTTGGCAAAGTCCAGATACAGGTAGGCGGAGTAGAATTCATGGGTGATCTGCTCATTGATGAGTCTTGCAACGGTTTCATTCATGGTGGGGTTCCATCCTTTCTGTGAGAAAATTTTTGCAAACACATCATAGCACTTTTGCCCCGGATTGAAAAGAGAAACTTTCCCCGCCCCGGTAAATTTTTCCCCCTTCATGAAATCTTCATCTCCCCTCTGTATCATCTTAAACTCTGTCCTGCTATACTAAACACAACAAGGGGCAGCCGCCCCAATCCAGAGAAAAGGAGCCATCCGCCATGAAAAAGACCCTCCAAGATGCCGCCGTATTGGGTATCTTCCTTGTCTCCCTGGCCCTGGCCGCCTGCACCCCCGCCCCCAGCCAGCAAGCCAAGTGGACGGACAGCCAAGGCATCTACGCCACCACCCTGCACAACAGCGGCGAGGACGAGAGCACCGCCGCCTACCTGGCCATCGCCCAGCGCAGCCAGCAGCTGCTGGCGCAGCTGGAAGCCCACACCGCCACATTTGTTATGGACGCCTACAATTACCAGTCCATCGACGACCAAGGCACCCCCCTCTACACCATGAATGCCCACGACCTCCCTGTGGAGATCGCCCCCAACGGCCACTGCATCCGGGTCAGCCCCAACTATTTTGCCCAGAATCCCATTGAGACCGCCGACGGCGCCCCCCTTCTGGACCAGTTAGTCCAAGACCCCCGCACCCTGAACCTCCTGGTCCCGGAGCAATACCGCAGCCAGGAAGCGGACCTTCTCGCCGCCCATCTGGCGGACTTCTATTTTCAAACAGTCACCGCCACCAATGATTACAACGAGATGTCCGGCCAGCCGGAGCGCCTGTCCCTCACCCCGGCAGACCTGTCCATCCACCTGATCTACGTCAAGGACGGCCAGCGCTATTTCACCTACCGGGCCGACTGCGCCCCCCAGACCGGCAACTGGATCACCGACCCTGTGGTGCAAATCTATAACGGCAGCATTCACTGTAATTACGCCCACAGCATCCTCTCCCAGTGGGCCTATTACCCCTCCCAAGCCGGCAGCGCCGAAGCCGCCTATCAGGAGCTTCTCCCCTACATCACCGCCTGCGGCGCCCAAAACAGCCTCCGCAGCCTGAAGCCCCTCGCCCCATGATGCCCCTTCACGCATAACCACCCCGTTTCCTGTCCAAACTATGGAAAAGGAAACGAGGTGGTTTTTTGCAAGTACGCGACATTATGAACCAGAATGTGGTCAGCATTGAGCCTGGGGAGAGCGCCGCCCTGGCCGCCCGGCTCCTGGCCCGGCACAACCTGGGGGCCCTCCCGGTCTGCTCTTCCAAGGGGGTCCTCCAAGGCATCGTCAGCGACCGGGATATCGTCCTGCGCTGCGTGGCCACCGAGGAGGACCCTTCCGGGCTGAAAGTGGGGGAGATCATGACCCGCTATCCCTGCGCCATCGCCCCGGAGGACGACGTGCGCCAGGCGGCCCAGCTCATGTCAAGCAAGCAGATCCGCCGCCTGCCGGTGGTGGAGCAGGGCCATGTGGTGGGGATGGTCTCCCTGGGGGATTTGGCCAAATGCGGCCGCTATGAGATGGAGGTCTCCCGGGCCCTTCTGGACATCTCCGAAAACATCCGCCAGCCTTAAACCTGTTCCAGCAGGCTCCGGATGCGCCCGGCGTAGTCCCAATCCTCCTTGGCCAATTCCAGAAACAGCTGGGACAAGCTGGGGTCCCCGCAGCCGTCTGCCCCGGCCAGGCAGGCGGCCATGCACGCCTGCTCCCGCATAAAGCGGCGGCGCAGGGTGCCTAAGTACGAAGTTGCCGGGGGGAAGCCCTCCCCCTCCGGCCAGTAGCGCACGCCGGAGATGAGGAACTCTGCCGCCGAGAGCCGTTTGGCCTGGCGGAGCTTTTCCTTCCCCAGGGTGGCGAACACCCGGCCTGGGCCACCCCCCACCCGCCGGGACAGCCGCTGGTACTCCTTCCAATCCCCGATACAGCGGCGGATCAGCTCTTGGATCAGGGGCACCCAGTCCATACAGCTGGGCCCCAGCACACACAGGGATTCCCAGCCGGGGAAATCGTTGTTGGGATGGTCCGTGCAGGGGGGCACCGGCAGCACCTCCTGGGGCGGTTCCGGGGTCTGGCTGGGGGGTGTCCCCTCCTCTGGGCCGTTCTCCGGGGGGAGCTCCCCCTCTGTGTCCCCTGGTCCCGGCGCGGGTTCTGTGGCCGGGGGCTGGGCCTCCTTGGGCTCCATCTCTTCCCCCCAGGCGATGGGGCAGCTCTCCCGGCTGCCTGTCATCACCCGCTTCCATACCCGTTCAAAGACCTCCTTCTGGTCCTCCGGCATACTGGCGTTCAGCCGTTCATCCATGGCGCAATACCTCCTTTTTCCGTTTCTCTATCCTATGCGGGATGGTTGGATTTGGCAATCACTGGGGGAAATTCGATAATTTTTGCAAAATTTCGTTTTTATCCTTTCGATTTCCCCCAAAATGGCATATAATAGTGGTCTAATACATGGCCCGCCGCCCCCGGCGGAGCCCAACGAAAGGGAGGGATGCCACCATGCTGCTTCGTGTCCTAGCGGTAGGGGATGTAGTCTCCGACACCGGGCTGGACTGCCTGCGCCGCCACCTGCGCCATCTGAAAAAAGAGCACGGGGTCCACTTCACCGTGGTCAACGGCGAGAATGCCGCGGGCCTGGGCCTGCTGCCCCACCACGCCGAGGAGATGTTGGACGCCGGTGCCGACGTCATTACCCTGGGCAACCACACTTGGAGCAAGCGGAAGATCTGTGACTATCTGGACAGCTCCCCCGCCATCCTCCGCCCTGCCAACTACGCCCCTGGCCTTCCTGGCCGGGGTTTTGGAGCCTATGACGGGCCGGAGGGCCTGCGCATAGGGGTGCTGAACCTCATGGGCCGCTTCCAGCTGGACTCCAACCTCTCCTCCCCCTTCCGGGCCGCCGACCGGATTTTGTCGGGTCCGGGGCAGGAGTGTGACGTGCTCCTGGTGGACTTCCACGCCGAGGCCACCAGCGAAAAGGGGGCCATGGGCTGGTATCTGGACGGCCGTGTCCAGGCGGTGTGGGGCACCCATACCCACGTCCCCACCGCCGACACCCAGATTTTCCCCCAGGGCACCGGCTTTCTCACCGACCTGGGGATGACCGGCCCGGACCGTTCCGTTCTGGGCATCCGCCCGGAGCACTCCATCAACCGTTTTTTAGGTGGGCTGCCCACCCGCTACGAGGCCGCCCCCGGTGCCGCCAAGCTCAACGCAGCCCTTTTCACCATTGACACCCAGCGCCGGGTCTGTGTGGATGTACAGCGCTGCGACATCCGGGAATGACCCCACACCGATCAACCAATCAAAGGAGGATGCTTACGTGCTGACCTTTCTTCACGGCGCGGACTTTCACCTAGATTCCCCCTTCCGCGCCCTCTCCCCCGAACAGGCGGCCCAGCGGCGGCAGGAGCAGCGCCAACTGCTCTACCGCATGGCAGACCTGGCCCAAGACGCCGAGGTCGACTTGCTCCTCCTGCCTGGGGACCTCTTCGACAGCCAGCGGGTACGGCCCGAAACCCTGGAGATTCTCTACGATGTCTTTGACAGCCTGGACTCCGTGGTATTCCTGGCCCCCGGCAACCACGACCCCTACACCGACCGCTCCCCCTACCGCACCGCCCAGTGGCCGGACAACGTACATATCTTCTCCCAGGAGGACCCGGAGCGGGTGGCCCTGCCGGCCCTGGACGTAGTGGTCTACGGCAGCGCCTTTACCAGCTCCCACCGCCTGGGCAGCCCCCTGGAAAACTTCCAGGCCCAGAAGGAGGACCTCGTCAAGGTGGGCTGCTTCCACGGGGACCCCAGCTCCCCCAACAGCCGTTACGGCCCCGTCTCCTATGAGGACATCGCCGGTTCCGGGCTGGATTACCTGGCCTTAGGCCACATCCACAGCGCGTCGGGACTCAAGCGGGTGGGGAACAGCTTTTACGCCTGGCCCGGCTGCCCCGAGGGCCGTGGTTTTGACGAGACCGGGGACAAGGGGGTCTACCTGGGTCAGATTGAGGATGGCCGGGTGAGCCTGGACTTCGTCCCCCTGGCCCACCGCCGCTACCTGGCCCCCAAGCTGGACATCACCGGCAAGGACCCCCGCCAGGTGCTGGAAGCCTATTTCGCCCAGGCGGACTCCAAGGACATCGTCCGCCTCATCCTCACCGGGGAGCGGGAGGAGGGCAACGAGCCGGACTTGACGGCCCTCACCGCCCTGGCCTCCTCCCACTTCTACAGTGCCCAGCTCTATGACAACACCATCCTCGCCGCCGCCCTCTGGGCCCGGATGGAGGAGGATACCCTCACCGGCCTCTTCCTGCAAAGCATGTACCAACGCCTCACCCAGGCCTCCCCCGCCCAGCGGCCCCTGTTGGAGCGGGCGGTGCGCTTTGGCCTGGCGGCCCTAGAGGGAAGGGAGGAACCCCGATGAAGCTATTGAAACTCACCGCCACCTTCGGCTGTCTCCAAGGGGAGACCCTCACCTTCGGCTCTGGCATGACCCTCATCGGTGCCGCCAACGGCAGCGGCAAGTCCACCTGGTGTGCCTTCCTCCGGGCCATGCTCTACGGCCTGGATACCCGCCAGCGGGACAAGCGGGGGGCCCCCGCCGACAAGAACCGCTACCGCCCCTGGAACGGGGCCCCTATGGAGGGCTCCATGCTCTGTGAATATAGCGGTTCCGTCATTGAGGTCCGCCGCACCTCCCAGGGCGGGGTCCCTATGGGGGATTTCTCCGCGGTGTATGTGGACAGCGGCCGCCCCGTCCCCGGCCTCACCGGGGAAAACCTGGGGGAAACCCTCACCGGTGTAGGGCGGGAGGTCTTTGACCGCTCGGTTTTTCTCCGCCAGAGCAGCCTGGCCGTCACCCAGAGCCAGGAGCTGGAACGGCGGATTTCCGCCCTGGTGTCCACCGGGGAGGAGGAGGGCTCCTGGTCCGAGGCGGACGAAGCCCTGAAAAGCTGGCAGCACCGCCGCCGCTTCCACAACGCCGGCCTGCTCCCCCAGCTGGAACAGGAGGAGCAGGAGATCAACGAGACCCTCCGCCAGACCAACGGCCTGCGCCAGGACCTGGACCAGGCCCAATCCCGGGCCGATGCCCTGCGCCAGGAGCAAGCCCGCTGGGATGCGTTGTGGAAAGAGGAGCTGGACCAGCGCAAAGCCAGCAGCCGCCAGCGCTATGACCAGGCCAGCACTGAGCTGGACGCCGCGGAGCACCGGGTCCGCACCCTTCAGTCCCAATACCAGGCGGAGGCGGACGTGGAGGGGCAGCGGGAGATGGAGGAGGACGTGGAGGACCTGCAATACGCCCTGCGCCTGCGCCGCCGCCATCACCTGGTTTTCGTCCTCTTATCCCTCTTGATTACCCTGGCGGCAGCGGCCTGGTACGTTGTGGTAAATCCCATGTACCTGGAACCCCTGCTGCCGGACTATCCCCTAACCTGGCCCCAGCCCCCCCTGATCCCCCTGGCCGCCGCCGTGGGGGCCCTGTGGCTGCTGGTGCTTCTCACCGGCCTGTTCAAGCTGCGCAAGGACCGCCGGGACCGCCAGGAGCTGGACGAGCTCCAAGACCTCCTGGAAGAGGAGCGCAACCACGCCCAACAGCACCAGGAGCTTCAAGACGCCCTGGCCCAGCGGGAGCAGGCCCGGAAATACTTTGAGGCCGTGGAATCCACCCAAAGCCAGGAGGCCCCCACCCGCTCCCCGGAGGCGGAATCCTGCCGGGAGGCCCTCCACACGGAAGAGCGGGCAATCTCCCAGTTGGAGGGCCGTCTCTCCGCCCTGGGGGACCCTGTGCTCCTGGAAGCCCGCCTGGACAACCTGCAAGAGGAGCGCAGCCGCCTAGAGACAGACTTCGAGGCCATCTCCCTGGCCCGGGAGGTGTTGAGCCAGGCCGACGAACAGCTCCACGCCCGTTTCTCCCCCCAGCTCAGCCAGCAGGCCGCCCTGTATTTCTCCAAGCTCACCCAGGGGAAATACGACCAGATCAACCTGGACCGCAGCCTGAACGTCACCGTCCGGGAGACCGGCAGCTTCAGCGACCGCCCCCTGGCCTATCTCAGCCGGGGCACCGCGGACCAGCTCTACTTATCCCTGCGCCTGGCGGTGGCCCAACTGCTCCTCCCCCCAGGGCAGCCCACCCCCCTGGTCCTGGACGACGCCCTGCTGACCTTCGACGACCATCACCTGGCCATCACCATGGAGCTGCTCACGGAGCTGTCCAAACAGCGGCAAGTGATCCTCTTCACCTGCCAGCACCGGGAGTTTGCCCTCCTGGAAAACGCCCGGGACCTCACCACCCTCAAGCTCCCCGGCTTTTGACCCAACAGACAAAACACTCCCGCAGAGGGTGATTTTCTTAGCGGTGGGGCGTTTCCTTGCCAGCGAGCGGTTGCCCAGACAGCGGGGACAACGGGAGACAGACAACCCATTCAACTTGGGATTGCTATTGCCGGGAAACTGGCGTATAATGAGAGCAAATATGATTTGAAGGAGTCTCGCTATGTCTGAAACCCAAAACACTGCGGCGCCCCTGCCTGAGGACCCCCAGCTTCCCGACGGCTCCAATCTGCCAGAGGGGGCCAACCAGCCCGACGGCAACGCCGCAGCTCCCACCCCTCCAACGGATGAGAAAAAGAAAAAAACGGACCTGGCCACCGATTTATTCACCTGGCTCCAAGCCCTCACCATGGCCCTGGTGTTCCTGGTGGTGGTGTTTGCATTCTTCGCCCGCGTCATCAACGTGGATGGCGAATCCATGGTCCCCACCCTCCACCACAGAGACCTGCTCTTCCTCCAATGTATCAACTATGAGCCGGAGCAGGGAGACATCGTGGTGCTGCGCAAGTCCTTTGCCGAGATTGACAGCCCCATCGTCAAGCGGGTCATCGCCGTGGGCGGCCAGACGGTGGAGATTGACTACAGCACCAGCACCGTCTACGTGGACGGCGTCCCCCTGGACGAGCCCTATATCAACGAGGCCATGCTCATGCCCAGCAGCGACAAGGAGCGGGGCACCTATTGGGAGGTCCCCCAGGGCTCGGTGTTCGTCATGGGCGACAACCGCAACGCCTCCGCCGACAGCCGCAACGCGGACCTGGGCACCGTGGACACCCGCTATATCTTAGGCCGGGCCATCTGCGTCCTGCTCCCCTTCCAGGACTTCCGGATGCTGGTATAAGGAGGTGTCACCATGCGACTGGACAAATGGCTCAAAGTCTCCCGTCTCATCAAGCGGCGCACCGTGGCCAACGAGGCCTGCGACAACGAGCGCATCTCCGCCAACGGACGGGTTGTGAAAGCCTCCTACGACGTGAAGGAGGGGGACACCCTAGAAATCCGCTTCGGCGCCCGGACGGTCCAGGTGGAGGTCCTCTCCACCACAGAGCTCAAGGGCAAGGAGAATGCCGCCCTGATGTACAGGGAGCTATCCTAAAAGACCAGCCCCAGTATGAGGGTACGCAAAAGCGCCAAAAAGGCCAAGCCTATTTTTCCATAGGCTTGGCCTTTTTCTATCTGCTGCTTGTGGCAGGAACCCTCAGCCCCCCACGTCCCCCAGGGCCTTTTCCAAGGCCCCGCAGGCCTCCAGCAGCGCCGGGGTCTCCCTTTGAAGCCGCGCCGTCTCCCCGGCTTTGGCGGCCAGCTCCAGGGCTTCCGCCTGGGCCCCCAGGTCCATGGCCCCCACCCAGCGGGCGGCACTTTTGAGGGCGTGGACCTCCACGGTATAGCCCGCCCAGTCCCCGGCTTCCAGGGTGGTGCGCAGTCGCTCCCCCCGGCCTGGGAGCTGGTCCCGGAACAGCAGGAGGGTCTTGCGGTACAGCGCCGCCGTGCCGCAGTAGCCCATCCCCCGCTGGGCGTCCACCCCCGGAAGGCCGGTGAGCTCCGGGGGCGGGGGCTCCGGAGTCCTCTGGCCAGTGGCCTCCACCGGCTCCTGCTTGTCCTGGGGCAGCCAGGCCTGAAGAATGGCATCCAGGGCAGGCAGCTCCACAGGCTTGGAGAGGAAGTCGTTGAAGCCGTTGGCCAGGAAGTATTCCTTGACGCCCTTCATGGCGTTGGCCGTCAAGGCCAGGATGGGCACCACGGCAAAGTAGGGGTCCTTCTTCCCCATCTCCCGGATGCGCCGGGTGGCCTCCACCCCGTCCATGTCCGGCATCATGTGGTCCATAAAGATCAAGTCCGGCCACACCTGGGTCACCTGCTCCAAGGCCTCCTGGCCGGAGCGGGCGGTGTGGACCTCCAACTGGTAGGGGCCCAGCAGGCCCTGGATCACCCGCAAGTTCAGCTCGTGGTCGTCCACCACCAGCACCACCCCCTCCGGGGCGGTGAAGCGGTTGACAAAGAGGCTCTCCTCCCTGCTCACCTGCCCCTGATAGGGGCCGCAGGGGGCGGGGTCTATCACCGTCTGGGGGATACGCACCCAGAAATCGCTGCCGATCCCCACCTGGCTCTCCACCCCCAGCTCTCCGTCCATAAGCTCTACCAACTGCTTGCAGATGGACAACCCCAGGCCCGTGCCCTCAATGCGGCGGTTGCCCCCCTGTTCCAGGCGGAAATAGCTGCGGAAGATGGAGGGGATATCCTTCTGGCGGATGCCCACCCCAGTGTCCTTCATGTGGATCACCAGCTTGCCACGCTCCCCCTCCCCTGGCAGCCAGCCCACCGACAGGGTAACAGCCCCCGCCTGGGTATACTTCACCGCGTTGCTGCCCAGGTTCATGATGATGTGGCAGATGTTCACGTCGTCGCCAAAGAGGGTGGCGGGGATGGTCTCCTCCACCTGGGCGGAAAACGCTAAGCCCTTCTCCTGGGCCCGCATCCGCAGGGTGGTGATGCAGTCGTGGAGGGTGGAGAGGATGCCATAGCGCACTGGGTGCAGCTCCACCTTCCCCGCCTCGATCTTGGACAGGTCCAGAATGCTGTTGATGTTCTCCAACAAAATCCGCCCGCTGCCCCGGATGTCTTGGAAGCAGTTGTCCTTCCCCTCCGGGTCCGCCTCCCGCAGCCCCAGTTCGCTCATGCCCAAAATGGCGTTGAGGGGGGTGCGGATGTCGTGGCTCATGTTGGCCAAAAACTGGGACTTGGCCTCGTTGGCCGCCTCTGCGGCCCGGGCAGCCAGGGAGGCCCGCTCCTCCTGCTTGCGCAGGTTCACCGTCTCCGTCTCGTCCTCAAAGACCCACAAGGTCTCCGGGGTCTGGGGCCCATACTCGGGCATGGGGAAGACCTGCATCCCCACCCAGGTGCCGTCCTGTTTCCGATAGGTCAGCTCCACCTGCCGCCCCAGGTCCAGGGCGTCCCGGATGGCGTCAAAGTCGGTGGCGGCCTGGAACGCGGCCACATACTCCGGGTCCAACAGCTCCTGGCAGTAGGCGGAAAAGGTGCTGCTGAGGCGGTTGTCCGAGCGCTCCAAGAGCGCGGCGAAATACTCCGGCAGCTTGATCCCCCGGACCCGGTCCTCATCCAGGTTCACCGCGTAAATGGCCTGGTAATAGTCGGCAATCACGTGGACGAAGTCCAGCTCGTCCTCAGACTCCACCAGCTGTTTGGCCTGTAGGAAGAGGGCCTGCTCCTTTTCCTCCAAACGGCGCTTCTCCTCCAACTCCCGCTGCTTGGCCTGGTTCACCGGGCGGATGAAGAAGCTGCACTTCACCTGGCGGCTCATGGAATCCCGGAAGAAATAGATTTCTGTGGAGTGCCACTCATAGCCGTGGCCCTGTTCCGTGCGCACCCGGTAGTCGTGGGCGAGGCGGTTCTTCCCGTTGATGCTGGCGCTGAGAAGGGCCCGCCGGTCCATGAGCAGGCGGTATCCCTCCCGGTCCCTGGGGTGGACCGTAGGCAGCAATCCCTCTAGGAGGAAGCTGCTGTAGGGCTGGTCCTCTGCCACCACCGCCAGGATATGCCGGTAGTTCTCCCAGCCCCAGAGCATTTTCCACTGGTCCGTCTCCAAGGACACCTCGATGCCCGCCACAGTGCCCTCCATCATCCGGTCCAGGAGCTTGTTCATGGTCTCCTGCCGCTGGCGTTCCAGCACCTCCCCGGTGATATCCCGGATGGTGCCAATGGCCCGGATTTCCTCATTGTTGAGCAGAGGTTCCATGCGCACCC
Source organism: Evtepia sp. (assembly GCF_056797215.1). Classification (NCBI taxonomy): domain Bacteria; kingdom Bacillati; phylum Bacillota; class Clostridia; order Eubacteriales; genus Evtepia; species Evtepia sp. Next base: position 11,951 of record NZ_JBQILM010000011.1, on the reverse strand, counting down.
GCAGCCATGCCCCCTCGTCCCCCTGGGTTTGGAGCTCCACCTCGCTGTCCTGCCCCCAGGCGGCCCGTTCCAGGGCGGCGGCAAAGGCTGGCTCCCACTGCCCAGAGCAGTTGATGTAGGCCAGCAGTTCCTTGTGGGTGCCCACGGTGGCCTTGAGCTGCTCCCGCTGTCCCGACTGGGGGGTAAACAGCCGCAGCAGCCCTGTGGTCAGCAGTTCAAACACCTGCACGTCAGAGGCCGGCAGGGCGGCGTTCATCACGGAGTTGCGCCGGGCCACCTCCCGGTCCAGCTCCCCCCGGACAGAGCGCTCCCGCATGGACTGATACAGCAGCAGCGCCACCGCCGCCACCCCGTAGAGCACCAGCAGCAGCCCGTAAGCGAAGGTGGAGGGGATGCTCACCGCACTGCCCACCGCCTCCTCCCGGACGGCCACGCACAGGCTCCACCCGGGGATTTGGGTGCGCTGGATGCACAGGTACAGCCGCTTCCCGTCGGGACGGCTGATGGCCTGGACCCCCTCCTGCTCCCCTGTCTGCCGCAGCAAGCCGGCCTGGTCCTGGTCCATGCAGACGGCGTCATAAAACACCTCCCCCACCGCTGGGGGGTCGTGGAGGTGGTCCAGGAGCAGGGCGCCGCTGGCGGCTTCAAAGAGCAATAAGCTCTGGGTTCCATCCTGGGCGTAGGGCAGGGCCTTGGCCGAAAGGCTGTCCAGGGCCACAGAGCCAAAGAGCAGGCAGCCGCCACTGTTGGGGACCTCCACAAACAGCCGCACCACCCACAAGGGGCCCGACCCCAGGTCGATCTGCTCCGCCCGCCCCAGGAGGAAGCGCCCGCCGGGGAGTTCCCCCGCCGAGCGCTCTGTCCAGGCCAAGGTATCGTGGCGGCGGCCATCGTCCAGCAGCGCCGAGCCGTCAGGCAGGCGCAGCCCCGTCTGGACGAAGTCCACCGAGCGGGTCAAGGTTTCCAGCACCGTCGCGGTGGTGCTGTCCTGCCCGTCCTGGACGGGCAGGACCTGGGCGGCGGTCTGCAAATGGCTCACCAGGCCGCTGAGGTGGCTGGCAATCCCCGCCCCGCTCTGGCTGGCCACCCCGGGCAGGGCCGCCAGGGCTTCCCGCTCGTTGCGCTTGTCCAGCTCTAGCTGTAGGATCAATATCGTGGCGGCAAAGCAGGCCATCAAAATCGCCACCGTGCGCACAAAGCCCCAGATTTGCCGCTCCCCCTGGCGGGGCTTTTTCTCCCCCACTGTTTTTTATTCCACAGCGGTGACGGTGTAGCCCTCCTCCTGCACCGCGTCGGTGAGCACCTGGTCCGCCAGGCCCTCCGGGCAGCTGAGGGTGGCCTTCCCCGCCTGCCAATCCACCTGGGCGCTGACGCCGGGGATGGCGTTGAGGGCTTTCTCCACATGCCGCTGGCAGTTGTTGCACATCATGCCTTCAATGGTCAAAGTCTTATTCATGAGATGGTCTCCTTTCGCTTCCGGCTGAACCGGTTGTCCTGTTGGTTTGTGTTCTGCCTCTCCCTGGACGGGAGGAACCTGCCCTCTGGCATAGGGAGAGAAGCCGTTGAGCCGCAGGGCATTCCCCACCACGCACAGGCTGGACAGGGACATAGCCCCCGCCGCCAGCATGGGGTTTAAGGTGATGCCCCAGGCCACCAGGGCCCCCGCCGCAATGGGGATGCCGATGACGTTGTAGAAAAAGGCCCAGAACAGGTTTTCCTTGATGTTCTTCACCACCTGCCGGGACAGGCGGATGGCGGCGGGCACGTCCGCCAGGGAGGACTTCATCAGCACCACATCGGCGGCGTCCAGGGCCACGTCCGCCCCGGCGCCGATGGCGATGCCCACCTGGGCCCGGGTGAGGGCGGGGGCGTCGTTGATGCCATCCCCCACCATGGCCACCTGCCCTGTCTGGGCTAGGCGGCGGATGTGGGCCTCCTTCTCCTGGGGCAGCACCTGGGCGATGACCTCCGCCACCCCTGCCTGGGCGGCGATGGCCTGGGCGGTGGTCTCCTGGTCGCCGGTGAGGAGCACCGGCGTCACCCCCAGCCCCCGGAGCTGGGCAATGGCGGCGGCGCTCTCCGGCCGGATGGCGTCCGCCACGGCGATGAGCCCCAGCAGCTTCCCCTGGTGGGCAAAATACAGGGGCGTTTTCCCCTGGGCGGCTAGGGCCTCCCCCTGGGCCACCCAATCTGGGTCCAGCAGGCCCTGGTCCTGGAACCAGCCCGTCTTGCCTCCCAGGACTTCCCCTCCTTCCACCTGGCCCCGGATGCCGCTGCCCGGCAGGGCTTCCACATCCTGGGCGGTGGGGAGGGCCAGGCCCCGCTGGGCTGTATGGGCGGTGATGGCTTTCGCCAGGGGGTGTTCGCTCTGGGCCTCCACAGCGGCGGCCAGGGACAGCAGGCGTTCCTCCGTCACACCTGGGGCACAACTCAGGTCTGTGACCTCCGGCTCCCCCTTGGTGACGGTACCGGTTTTATCCAGCACCACCGTGTCCACCTTCCCGGCGCTCTCCAAGGCGGTGGCGGTTTTGAACAGGATGCCCGCCTTGGCCCCCACGCCGCTGCCCACCATAATGGCCACCGGGGTGGCCAGCCCCAGGGAGCAGGGGCAGGAGATCACCAAAACGCTGATGGCCCGGGCCATGGCGAAGCCCAAGCCCTCCCCCAGGGCCAGCCACACCAGGGCTGTGATCAGGGCCAATACCAGCACCACCGGGACAAACACCCCGGAGACCCGGTCTGCCAGCCGGGCAATGGGGGCCTTGGTGGCGGAGGCGTCCTCCACCAGGCGGATGATCCGGCTGAGGGTGGTGTCCGCCCCCACCCGGAGGGTGCGCAGGGTAAGGGCCCCGCTCTGGTTCAGGGTGGCGGCGGTGACGTGGTCCCCGGGGCTCTTGTCCACCGGCAGGCTTTCCCCGGTGAGGGCCGCCTCATTGACGGCACTCTGTCCCGAGACCACCTCCCCGTCCACAGGGATGCTCTCCCCCGGCCGCACCAGCACCAGGTCCCCCGGCTGGATGGCCTCAATGGGCACCGTCACCGGCTGTCCCTCCCGCAGCAGGGTGGCCTCCTGGGGGGCCAAGTCCATCAGGCCGCGGATGGCGTTGGTGGTCTTGCCCTTGCTATACGCCTCCAACATCTTCCCCACGGTGATGAGGGTAAGGATCGTGGCGGCGCTCTCGAAGTAGTAGCCGCTGTGCCCTGACAGCTCCCCTGTCCCCCCGCTGAGCAGGGAGAAGAGCTGCCCGGTGCTGTAGCCAAAGGCGGCCCCCGCCCCCATGGCCACCAGGGTATCCATATTGGGGGCCCGGTGGAGCAGGCCGCCGAAGCCGGCTATGAAAAACTTCTGGTTCACCACCAGCACCAGCCCGGACAGCAGCAGCTGATACAGCCCCGACACCGCCGGGTCCATCAACGCCTCTGGCACCGGCCACCCCGCCATGGGGTGGCCCATAGACACGTACATCAGCGGCAGCAGCAGGCACACGCTGGCGATGAGCCGGGTGCGGACTTTTTTCCACTCCCCCGTCTCCTCCCCTTCCGCCGGGGCGGCCGGGGCCTGGGCGGTGGTGGCGGGGGCTGCCCCATACCCCGCTTTCTCCACCGCCTGGCAGATGCTTTGGGCACTGGCGGGGGCGGCGAAGTCCACGGTCATGGAGTTTGTGAGCAGGCTCACCGCCACCTCCTCCACCCCGGGCAGCTGCCCCACCACCTTTTCGATCCGGGCAGAGCAGGCGGCGCAGCTCATCCCGCTGACAGAAAATTTCTCCATTGCAAACCTCCTTCCAGGGCAAGAGCTTTGCCCTAGTATGTGTTGGGCCATATTTTTTCAATAGTTGAATATCCATTCAACTATCTATAGTATAGCCCCGCTGCAATGGCTTTGTCAAGCCTGAAAAGCCGCCCCCTGGGAAGCCGGTTCCCAGGGGGGCGCTCATTGCGGATGCAGGGGGAGCTTTTCCCCCAGAAATTTTGGGTCCGGCTGGGCCAGCGCCCAGAAGAAATCCTTGTCCCGGGCCAGCACTTCCCGGAGCTCCCGCACAGCCTGGCCCCGGTAGGGCCGCAGGTCTGCCCCCACCCCCCAGGCGTCCAGGCCCAGGGCCTGGGCTATGTACAGGGCGCGGCTGAGGTGGTAGGCCTGGGTGATAATCACCAGGCGTTTGGCCCCGAAAATGTCCCGGGCCCGGTAGACGCTGTCGTAGGTGCAAAAGCCCGCGTGGTCCAAAACGATATCCTCCCCCGGCACCCCCCGTTCCAGGGCGTAGGCCTCCATGACCCCTACCTCGTTGTAATTCTCCTGGCCGTTGTCTCCGGAGAGCAGCAGCTTGTCCGCCCACCCGGCCTGGTACAGGGCGATGCCCTGTTCCAGCCGGTCGGCCAGCATATCCGAGGGGCTCCCGTCGGGGCGCACCCCGCAGCCCAGGACCAGCACGCAATCCAACCCCTCTGGGGCAGGTCCGTCTGGGTCCAGGAAGCTGGCTTGGGTGCTGGAAACCACATAGGCGCTCAGCCCCAGCGTCAGCCCGGCCAAAATGGCCAGGACCAGGAGCAGCAGCAAAATCTTCCCTCCAATACCTTTGATTCCTTGTGACATAGGCCCTGTCCTTTCTCTGTTACAGCTCCTCGTCCAGCACCAATTCTTCGTCCTCTTCCAGCTCTCCCCGCACGTAGGTCACCCGCACGGTGGAGGAGCTAAGCATATCCACCCGGTATTCCCGCCAGCCTTTTTCTGCCAGCTTGGCGTTGCCGGCCTCTAGCTGGACGGTAACGTCCTCGGTGTTGCTGCCGCTGTAGGTGATTTTCTTTTGTTCCATGGTTGGTCTCCTTTGTTGGTTCTAAATGGGGGGCCTCGTCCCTGCGGGACATTGGCGATTGCGGGCGCTGCCCGCACCCGGCAGAGGCGCCGCCTCTGCACTCCGCAACCTTTTGAAAAAGGTTGACGAAAACTTTAATCTTTTTCTGCCTGCGCCGCTTTCATCATAATCGCGCACTCCACCCGCTTCTTAAACAGCTCACAGCCGTAGTGGTAGGTACCATTGATATCCCCACTGGCGTGGTAGGCGTTGGCGGCGCAGCCTCCGGCGCAGTAGAGCCGGGCCCAGCAGTCCCGGCAGTCTGGGTTTGCCACCACGTTGCAGCGGTGGAATTTCTCCCCCAGCTCCGGCTTAATAATGCCCTTCCAGACGTCACCCATGGAGTAGTCCGGGTCGTTGACAAACTGGTGGCAGGGGAACAGCTCCCCCCAGGGGGTGACGGCCAAGTATTCCGTCCCTGAGCCGCAGCCGGACATGCGTTTGTGGAGGCAGGGCCCCCCTTCCAGGTCCAGCATATAGTGGTAGAAGGTGAGGGGCCGGCCTTCTTTTTCCCGTTGGAGCATTTCCTTTGCCAAGCGCTCGTACTGGGCAAAGAGGAGGGGCTTGTCCGCCTCGGTGAGGGCCCAGGGCTCGTCTGGGGCGCTTACCACGGGCTCCATGCTCAGCTCGGAAAAGCCGAGGTCGGCCATGTGGAGGATATCCTCGCAGAAGTCCAGGTTGTCGTGGGTGAAGGTGCCCCGGATGTAATAGCTGCCCTGGCGCTGTTCCACAAAGCGCTGGAACTTGGGGACGATGATATCATAGCTCCCCTGGCCTGCCAGGTTTTTCCGCAGGCGGTCGTGGACTTCTTTCCGCCCGTCCAGGCTCAGCACCACGTTGTGCATTTCTTGGTTGCAGAACGCGGTCACTTCATCGTCCAGCAGCAGGCCGTTGGTGGTGAGGGTAAAGCGGAAGTTTTTGTGGTGGATGGGCTCCTGGCTCCGGGCATAGGCCACCAAATCCTTCACCACCTGCCAATTCATCAGCGGTTCCCCGCCGAAGAAGTCCACCTCCAAGTTCACCCGGGACCCGGAGTTGGCGATGAGGAAGTCCAGGGCCTGCTTGCCCACGTCAAAGGGCATCAGGGCCCGTTCCCCGTGGTAGTTGCCCTGGCTGGCGAAGCAGTAGTGGCAGTTTAGGTTGCAGCTGTGGGCCACGTGGAGGCACATGGCTTTTAACACGGGCTTGCTGCGTTCAAAGGCCAACTGTTCCGTGTCCTTCCACAAATCCTGGGAGAACAGCTTGCCCGCGTCTTTCAGGGCGGCAATGTCTTCCAGGCAGGCCCGCAGCTCCCCTTCGTCCACGTCCTCCCGCTGGCCGTATTTTTCAAGAACGGTCTGGATGAGGGTTTCCGGCGGGGTTGTCTCATACCCGGCGATCATATCATACGCCACCTCGTCCACCAGGTGGACGCTGCCGCTGTAGACGTCCAGGATGATATTATAACCATTTAATTGATATTGATGAATCATAAACCTTTGTGTCTCTCTTTCGTTGTCTGGCCATAACATGAAAAGTGCCGCCCTCTGGACAGAGTAGCGGCAGCTTTCATCAGCGGTTTTCGTTCTCGCACTGCTGGTTGGCAAGGCCGCAGGAGGTCTTGCAAGCGGACTGGCAGGACGTCTGGCATTCGCCGCAGCCGCCGGTGCGCAGGCTCTTGGCCAGGTCGCGGGTCTCCAAGGTCTGGATTCTCTTCATGAGGCGCAGCTCCTTTCAGGGTCATAAAATGTACAAGTCATTATAAAATATTTTTCCGGCAATGTCAATGGGCAGCTGGGCGGGGCAAAAACATATCGTTTTACTTTGTTATCTCCCGGGCCCTTGTTTTCCCGCGAAAAATCTGGTATCATAGCCCCACAAAACCACGTTCTAAATGGAGGACAATTTTATGAAGCGAACACACAGATTGACGGCTGTACTCCTGGCCTTTTGCCTAGCCGCCACCACCCTATCCACCGGCGTCACCGCCGGGGCGGCGGAGACCGGGACGACCCACACTGTCACCAGCGATACAGAGTTCAACACAGCGTTGACTACTGCAAACGATGGAGATACCATTCAAATAAGTGGTTCTGTTACAGTGTCACTAAATGGAAGCAATGCAAACTCTGATATCCCCTTGATTATCAGCAAAAAATTAACTATCCAAGGTGGTAAGTTGAGCCTACGGACAGGAGGCATTGCCCTCAATAATGACGTAACTTTTCGTGACATTGATATTGATTTCCCCAATCCTGTCCGAAATGCCATCCTTGCCAACGGCCACATCTTGACACTAGAGAATGTAACCAGCAATGAAAGCGCCCATGAGATCAACCTGTTTTGCGGTGGATATGCAGGCAGGAGTTCCGGGACAGAAGATTTTAGCCCCGACCTTCTCAATCCCGGTACTGACGGAACCATCATCATTAAAGGTAGCACCAATCTCCAAGGAAAAACAAACCTTGCCAATATCTACGCAGGCAATCTGTGCTTAGGCAGCATGAATGTCAACACAAGCAACGAAGACGGACCCGCCAACGAGTTTGCCGGAACCGCTACCATTCAAATTGATGGCAATACGAACTCCAATGTTGGCGAAATCTATGCCTGCGGCGCACAGCAGAAGGATAACAACGGTAAGTTTATCCAAGCCAAACCTGACATTTACCGTGTAAACGGAACCGTCAACGTCACCCTGAGCAAAGGCGTTACTGTATACGGCAAAGGCTCCACCGCCACCAACGTGACCTACAAGGACGCAGGCAAGGGCTACGAAGTGGCCGCTGAACTCTATGATCTAAATGATCTGATTGTAGAAAGCGGCAATCTAAAACTAAAAGATGCCAGCCTTGCGAAATCGCTGACTGTGAATAGCGGGGCGCTCTTAAACATCATTGATTCAGATATCTCCTCCATCACCAAATTTACCGGCGGCGGCTCTCTGGTGCTGGCTAAAAACAAATTGCTGAATATCACTGACACAGTATCAGGCGAAACAGCCGTTGGTATCGGCGCAATTTTCAGCAATGCTTCCACTGAAGAGGCCGAGGAAAACTTCACCTATATCCAAGCATCAAATTCCAACGAGCAGTCCTTCCGTCTGCTCCCCCACAAAAATCAACCCACCATGAAGCTTGTCCGTAGCGAAACCGGCGCTTGGACAGCCTCCACCAAAAGCGGCGATGGCGATAGTGATGTAACCCTTGTAAAGAGCTTCCGTTTCAATAAGGACGCGAACCCCAATCCAACAACCACCGCTGGGGAAAAAATCACCCTTCCATTGGAAGTCATTCCAGAGGGTACAAAACCCTTTTTCTATCTGGATGATATCCCTTTAACCGTCGATGTCAACAACACTACACTCAACCCCGTCCCCATTACCAGCGAGGAAAACCCATACTACACCTATAGTTATTCTTCTGGTGAGCTATCTATGTTGATTGACACCAATAACCTTCACATCACCCCTGATTCTACCGCCAATGGCACATATAGCATCAGAATTTCCATTCCCGGAAAATACACCACAACCGGGAAAAGCCTCAGCGATACAATTTCTCTTGTTGTAACCAAAGCCGACCTCGACCCTAACCTCAAAACCGCCACCATCCCCACCGCTCTCAGCCTCAAATGGACGGGCGCCGAACAAACCGGCGTTTCCACCGGCGAAGGCTACACCCTCACCGGTAACACAGGAACAAATGTTGGCAACTATACAGCCAAAGCTACCCTACAAGATGGCTACCAGTGGATAGACGGTTCCACAGATGAAAAAGACATCCCCTGGTCCATCGCCAAAGCCAACGGCCCCGCAGCCCCCGAGGGCTTCTCCACCACAGCCCCCACCGGCCCAGACGTTCACGACGGCACGATCAAAGGCACCACCGCCGACATGGAGTATTCCACCGACGCAAACTTTACCACTTCCACTCCCTGCACCGATACAGTGACCACCAGCCTGGCTGCCGGAACTTACTATGTCCGCCTGAAAGCAACCGACACCCACGAGGCTGGCAAAGCCGCCACTGTCACAGTCCCGGCCTTCGCCCCCACAGACCCTGAACCCCCTACAGACCCTGATAAGCCCACCAACCCCGACAAGCCCACAAACCCCGATAAACCCACCAACCCCGGCGATCCCGGCAACAATCCCAATCCTGACAAACCGGGCAGCAGCAACAGTGGCAACAGCTCTACCAGCAGGCCTGTCACCAAACCCGACGGCAGCACCGTCACCACCACCACCGACAAGGCCACAGGCACCGTCACCGTCACCACCAAGCGCCCCGACGGTTCCCAGCGGGTGGAGGAGAGCCGCAAGGACGGCACCGTGGTCACCACGGAGAAAGCCGCCAACGGCTCCACCACCCAGACCATCACCTTCACCGACGGTTCCAGTGATACCGCCATCAACCAGTCCAACGGCCTCTCCGCCAATATTTCCACAGACGCTTCTGGCAAGTCCACCGGGGAAGTCCGTCTTCCCGCCCAGCTCACCGGCGGCAGCCAGGCCGTCTCCCTGCCCATCCCCGCCGTCCAGGTGGCGTACAACAGCCAAAACGCCTCTTCCCTCACCCTCCACACCGGCCGCAGCTATCCGGTGTCGGTAGCCATCCCCACCCGCACTACCAGCCCCGGCACCGTGGCCGTGCTGATGAAGGCCGACGGCAGCGAAACGGTGGTCAAAACCTCCGTGATTCAAAACGGCAGCCTGGTCCTGGACGTCCCCGACGGAGCCTGCATCAAGGTGCTGGACAACGGCAAGACCTTTGCCGACACCAACCAGCACTGGGCCAGGGATGCCATTGCCTTTACCTCCGCCCGTGACCTTTTCTCCGGCACCTCCACCACGGCCTTCACCCCCGACGGCCCCATGGGGCGGGATATGCTCATGACCGTCCTGGCCCGTTTCGACGGGGTGGACACCTCTGGCGGGTCTACTTGGAGTGAAAAGGGCATGGCCTGGGCTGTAGCCAACGGCATCAGCGACGGTTCCGACCCCACCGGCCGCATTTCCCGGGAGCAGCTGGTCACCATGCTCTACCGCTACGCCGGCAGCCCCAGCGTAAATTCTAACCAGACCCTGTCCTTCCAGGACGCCGCCGCCATCAGCGGTTATGCCCAGAACGCCGTGCGCTGGGCGGTGTCCCAGGGCATTCTCAACGGCTACAACGACGGCACCCTCAACCCCGGCGGCGACACCACCCGCGCCCAAGCCGCCACCATCTTCATGCAGTACGCCCAATACCTGGCCCGCTGACCAATCTTCTCAACCTGGAGGGGTTCCCCATGGAGCGATTTTTGCAAGCCTCATACTATGTAGACCTCCAAGCGGAGAACATCCAGGCCGCCGCAAGGGAGCTCTTCGCCCCGGGCATGACCGACGTGGAAAAGGCCCGCACCGCCTACCACTTTGTCCGGGACGAGATGCTCCACTCCTTTGACTGCCGGGCCAATGTGGTCACCGTCCGGGCCTCGGAGGTCCTCCACCACCGCACGGGGATTTGCCACGCCAAGGCCAACCTCCTGGCGGCACTGCTGCGCATCCAGGGCATTCCCACAGGCTTTTCCTTCCAGCGCATCACCTACGCCGCCCAGGACGAATCCATGGGCTATTGCACCCACGCCTTCAACGCCGTGTATCTGGGCAGCCACTGGGTAACCCTGGACGCCCGGGGGAACAAGCCGGGCATCGACGCCCAGTTCTCCCTGGGCGACCCCATCCTGGCCTATCCCCCCCGGCCCCAGTTTGCGGAATTCCTCTATCCGGGCATCTATTCCCACCCCCAGCCGGTGACCATGCGCAAACTGGAAGCCTCCCGGCACCCCAAGGAGCTCTACTATGGTTTCCCCGACGAGCTCATCGAGCCCCCAGACATTCCCTGAAATTATAAAAATCCCCCTTGCCAAGGGGTGAAAATCTGCTATAATAGACAATAGATAGGAATCCTTTCTTCTTGGAGGTGACAGATATGATCAGCGGCATCAATAGCATCAGTAACGTCACGTATCATCCCTATTTCAACCAGCCCCAGGGGATGGAACGCACAGCCGCAGCCCAAAACGCCCGGCAAATGTCCTCGGTCATGACGGCCCACAAGGCCGCCCAGCCGGAGGTGCCTGTCCAGCCTGTAACGCCGGTGAAGGCCGTGAACGCCAACGCCACAGACGCCATCACCCTGGCCCAGCGCCAAGGGGCTGACCCTGCGGAAATGGCGGTGCGTATGCGCATCCAGACCCCGGAGGACGCCCAACAGGCCGCCAACGCCGGCCAGGCTTCTCTTCTGGGCGCAGCCGCGCAGCAGGCGCCCAAAGCAGGGCAAACCCCCACCCTTCCCGGCCAACAGCCTGGGGAGGACGCAGCCATCCCCGGCCGAAAGGCGGGAGATGAGGCCAAGACTGCCCAGGAGGTCGCCGAAGAGGGCGAGTGCCAGACCTGTAAGGAGCGCAAATACCAGGACGGCTCTGACGACCCCGGGGTGTCCTTCAAGACCCCCACCAACGTGGACCCCTCCCAAGCCGCCTCCGCTGTCCGAGGCCATGAGATGGAGCACGTAACCCGGGAGCAGGCCAAGGCCCGGCAGGAGGACCGGCGGGTGGTCAGCCAAAGCGTGACCTACCACACCAGCATCTGCCCGGAGTGCGGGGACGTCTATGTCTCCGGCGGCACCACCCGCACCGTAACCAAGGCCAACCCCGAAGCCCAACAGCAAGCCCAGCAACAACCCCAACAACAACAAAACCAAGCCCGCGTCCCCTTCTCCGCAGTGGCGTAAGGGCATGGCGCAGACAAAGCGGTATCCAGTCCCTTGCTGGATACCGCTTTTTGCTGCCCTAAACCTTTTTCAAAATGGTATGCTCCGTAGCGATGCGCAGCGGCTCAATGATAACCAGGGTAATCACCGCGGCTACCCCAATCTGCACCAGATTCCCGGGAATCGACGCCACTGGGGCAATCCAGTTCCCCACGATAAAGCCCTCGGCAATGTAATAGCCTACAATCTTCACCACACAAGCCACCACCATAGCCAGGATGTACAGGGGGAAGCTCTTTTTCTTCTCGGTGATCCAGCCCATCAGAAAGCCCATGAGGCCCACCACCACCAGGGTGAAGGG